>JAVZYR010000009.1:0-23033 GCA_038999435.1 Candidatus Aenigmatarchaeota archaeon
CTGCATAGTCATCTTCATTCTCTTTTGTAAATTTCTCAGGAGATTTGTATCCAATCCATTTTTCTTCTGCCTTTTTAAATGTGGCGATGTTTGAAATTATATCAATTATATAAGCCCTAAATCTCCAATTTTGGTATCTTGAAATCCATCCACGGAAGATATCTGCAATGGATATAAGCTCATATACGCGGTATAATTTTTCTCCATCATATTCTAATTGTGCATTTTGTTCAACCCAACTAAGTATCTCTTCAGGATCCCTATCACACGTACTTATCGCCTTTCTTGCTATTGTAGGACTTCCTGATCTAAATATCTTTTGAAGAACGTCAAAGATGTTACTTTCTCTCTCTCTAAAACCTAATACTTTTAGGTCAGCCTCTGAAATTACCTTTTTCCCTTGTGCAATCAATTGCAAATCTGATATTGCTGAACGGATATCCCCATTTGACAATCTTGCAAGCTCTTTTAGGCAGTTATCATTTACATCGATATTTTCTGCTTTGCATATTTGTAAAAGCCTTTTTTCAATTATAGGGGCTGGTATTTTTGTGAATTTGACAATATGACAGTAAGAGAGAAGAGGCCTTAATCTTTTTGACCATGGATTTGTTGCGGTTAGAAAAATTGGATAGCTTGATTTCTTTATTAATTCGATTATAGCAGTGATTGCTCCTCTATCATTCGAAGAAAGTGCATCTATGTCATCTATAAGTATCAATCTTCCTTTGCTCCATATAGGTTGTGTTAGAATTACCTGAGAAAATCTTTTCATCTCCTCTGAACTTCTTGGTTCTGATGCACCTATATGTACAAATTCATAACCTTTCCATTTTGCAATAAGCTCTGCTATAATTGTTTTGCCTGTGCCTGTTGGTCCTGTAATCAATAGCCCTTTACCTGGGTTAAAAACAGAAAGCCATTCTATTATCTCTTTAACAGCCTTTGTCTGATTGAGAAAATCTGATATCTCTTTTGGTTTATATTTATCTGTCCACAGCATTTTTATTTGTTTTCTTAAAGATTAATATGTCAGTTAGGCTTCTGAGCCCAAGGCTAACAGTTCTTTTGCTGACAAGGGATAAGGGTGGAGATGTGAGGGCAGCACCATTTTCATGGATAATTCCTATTTCTTTTAAACCACCTCTCATTGTTGTTGCTATAAGCAAGGAGAACATGGGAACCCTGCCAAACATAAAAAGGGAAGGCATGTTTACCATAAACATTGTTTCTTTATCATGGGCTGAGAAGGCGATAAAATGTGAGAAACTAAAAAGACCTTTAAAAGTTGGACTTAAAATAAAAGAAATTGGTTTTCCTGTTCCAGTCATAGCTGAAGCAAAGGCATGGATGGCATGCAGGCTCAAAGACATCATTGATTGTGGAGGAGACCATGTGATTGTGATTGGTTGCATAGAAAAACAGAGGCCTGAGAAATGGAAAAAAGAAATTCAGCCACTTCTTCATATCAGTGGAGATGAATTTGCATATATTGGAGAAATTAAAAAGATAAAAAGATAGCTACCATGTCTTGATCCTTATTTTTACAACACCACCCTCATCTAAGAGTAGCTGCTTTTCTGTAACCTTTATTTCAGTAAACTCTGCCGGTTCGATGCCCCATGCAAAGACTGAGTTATTAATCTCAAATTCGATCCTTATCCCTTCTTTTTGTTCAGTTCCGAGTAATTGCTGAATCTTTGCAAAGGATACCCTTTTTTCTTTTATAGCTGAAAAACTCTCAGAAAGGTTCGCTTTTGTTATATTTATTTCATCTTTGCAAGTATGCCAACTGCCTTGCGAAAGATAAATCGTAAAATAATTCCAGCCATTTACAAGCTGTGCATTCCAATATACCTTCCCACCTTCGACATGGCATGGCAGGCTTTGGCCATCATGAAACACAGCAACAGATTCTGCTGAAAATGGCAGCACAGCATAGAGTGTTTCATTGCTTGCATTTTGCGAATAAAATCTAACAGGTATGCTCCAAAAATCAACTGACAAATTTTCTAAATATAATTGAGATATTTGTGAATGGAAATCAATCCTTTCAGAAGGTAACATAGAAATAAAATAACCAAATGACCAGGAAAATATCAGTAGAAAAATTGCCAATCCAACCATCCAATCAAGATGCATATATTATTTTTGTTTTGGCATGCTAAAAAGCCAGATCGACCAAAGTCCAACAGCAAATCCAATAATGGCAAATTGCCAGAAAAAGTTGTGTAGTGATTGCGCTATCTCTATACCAAAGTTTAGCCTTATGTGTATAAGATTTATGATTCTTACTATGTTCATAAACCATAAAAGAGGAAGACATATAATAATTCCAAAAATTTTGTATCTCATCTTCATGCTATGTACTGCAAATATGAGGCATGCAAGAAATGTCATTATTTCTATAGACAAGCATTGTCTGTTTATCAGAAAGCTCGTTTCATCCACAAAAAGAACACCATTATCAGAATATACATCTTGGCCAAGAAACTGGAGCAATACTGTAAGATTTTTAATAAGAAATGATTGAAGTAAACTAAAATCTATAAAACCAACAATAGGAAATATGAAAATAGATAGTGTGATGAATCTTAAAAGAAATATTATCGTGTTTTTTATCCTTTCTTCATTCATATATATTTTTCGATTGCTTCGTTTATGCTTTGTCCTTGGAGTATCACATCAGCAATAACATTATCTCTTAGCTTCTCAAAATCAACCCTTTTTTCATACATCTTCATTTTCCTTTCTATTTTTGATATCAAAGACCTCACACTTTTCCATGCAAATATCGCAGCTGCCAGAGAATCTTTTTGGTGTCTATCCCATGCAGGGATATCTGATTTAAAATATTCCCTAATAAGCTTATGCTTTTCCTCTCTTGTCAAAGAATGCTCTGGTGTGATCAGCCTTGCTGAAAATGTTGCTGCTAATTTTTCAATCTTCTTTGGTGGAATGCATCTATCAGAAGCAAATATCACAGGGCGTGCTATGGACGAGATAAATCTAACAATTTCCTGAAATGTCATCCCTCTTTTTGATATACTTACGATAATCTTACCATCAGGGCTAAGGAGTGTTATACCTGTTGTTATGCCAGGGTCTATACCCACAATGACCGGCTTCAAGCCCCACCTCTTTTTATTCTTCTTGCTATATATTTAAAAAATTTAACCGTTTTCTTTCTTTCGAGATACATCGCAGCAACAATTGCACCAACTATTGCACCGAGTGAAAATGTCACAGATGACCATTTAATTTGTTTTGCACTTAATTCATGGGAAAGATTTAATGATGCAAGAAAAAGGATAACCAAAATAGCCAAACTGATTATTTTTCTTTTCATGCCTCAATACCCTTCCTTTGTCTTATTTGTTTTATCACCTTCGCTTCAAGTTCTTTTGGCATCGGCTCGTATACAACATCAACCAAAGAATAAAATCCCGTTCCTCCTGTTGCTGATTTTAGCGCAGAGTTAAAACCAAAAAGTTCAGAAACGGGTATTTTTGTCTTTATAATTGTTAGTCCCCTCTCCTCTCTCATTTCAAGTATCTGGCCCCTTCTATTCGATATCTCTCTTGTTGCAGCACCAACATGCTGTGTTGGGGCATCAATCCTTATAATCTGCTTTGGCTCAAGTATGAATGGATTTGCTGCAAGCATGGCTTCGCGTATAGCCTGTCTGACAGCTGGTATGACTTGTGCAGGCCCTCTATGGATCGCATCTTCGTGGAGCTTTGCATCAGTTAGTATAACCTTTACAGCAGCACATGGTTCTGCTGCTAAGGGCCCTGATTCAACTGCTTCTTGAAATGCCTGCTTTACCATCTCTATAACTTCAAGTATGGCATGTACACCATAAGTCATGTCAATAAAAAGGCATTTGTTGTGTATAAGTTTTACATTTTTTGCTTGTTCTTTGTCAAGGCCAAGCTCGACAAGTTTGTTTTGAAGTTCGACATTCTTTCTTTTTATGTCCTGATCGATTATCTCACCAGCAATCATTGCATTGTATATTTTTGGTTCAAGTGGCTCAACAACAATGTAAAATCTGTTATGCTTGTTTGGCGATTTCCCTTCAATAGCATTGGACTTGCTCTTTACAGATTCATTGTATATAACAATAGGTGGTGATGCCTGAACTTCTATACCAAGGTCTTTCAATGGCCTCTCTATTTTTGCATCAATGTGAAGTTCACCAAGTCCAGAAACTAGGTACTCTCCTGTATCTTCATTTATTTTTATGTGAAATGTTGGGTCCTCTCTGCTAACCTTTTTTAGAAATTCTATAAATTTGCCAAGTTGTGTTGGATTTTTTGGCTCAAGCGCTTTTGTAACAACAGGCTCAAATATGTGTTTTATCTCCTCAAATCCTACTATAGGATTTTGTGGTTCACATATAGTCTCGCCGGATGATGCATCTTTTATGCCAACTATACCTACTATGTTACCTGCGACAACCTCATCCATAGGAAGTCTATGCTGACCTTTGTAAAGAGAAACCTGCTGTATCTTCTCTGCTTTATTTCGTACAGTCAGCCAAACATCCTGACCTTTATACATCTTTCCTGAAAATATCCTAACTGTTGCAACATATCCAGCATGCGGATCTGGGTAAACCTTTGTTACAATAGCTGCAAGCCTACCAGAGATGTTACATGACATCATATCCTTTGCTATCTCTGAGTTTATGTCACCCGGCCATATCTTTGGTATTCTGTACTTTTGGGCTTCAATCGGGTTTGGGAGATGTTTTATGACCATGTCAAGTATAACATGATGTAAAGGTGCAATCTTTGCAAGTTCGTCCTCTTTGCCAGCATTTGTATCATCAATAATCCTCTTAAATGTTAGGCTTGTCCTTTTCATAAGAGGGATTGATATTGCCCATTTTCGTACAGCAGAGCCGAATGCAACAGAGCCATCCTCAACCCTTACCATCCATTTGTCAGCAAACTCTTTTTCTCCATATTTTTGTATCAGAATATTAGCTTCTGTTATAATTGCCTTGAATCTCTCCTGCATTTCTTCAGGTGTTAACTTTAGCTCTTTTATGAGCCTATCAACCTTGTTGATGAAAAGTACTGGTTTAACCCTTTCTCTCAGTGCTTGTCTGAGAACAGTCTCTGTTTGTGGCATGATACCTTCAACTGCATCCACAAGCACAATTACACCATCTACTGCACGCATCGCACGTGTTACATCACCACCAAAATCAACATGCCCAGGTGTATCGATAAGATTTATAAGATAGTCATTTCCTTCAAATTCGTGGACCATAGATGCATTTGCAGCAAAAATTGTTATCCCACGTTCCCTTTCCTGTTCATCGAAGTCCATAGCAAGCTGTTTTCCTGCAAGCTCTTCTGATATCATACCTGCACCAGCAAGCAGACTGTCAGATAGTGTTGTTTTGCCATGGTCTATATGTGCAACTATCCCGATGTTTCTTATAAATTCTGCCTTTCGCATCAATTCCTTGATTACTTCTGTTTTTTCCTTCATAATTTTAAAATAATATACCAGCAATCTATTTAAGCTTGGTTTCTATCTTTGCTATTTCAGCAAATCTGACAGGGTATATCTTTGAGCACTCCTTTTTAATTCTTTTTTGTATATTTCCGCTGATCACATCAAGAAGGAATTTTTTAAAATCAGATTTTGATATAGTATCTTCAAGTATTTGCCCTATCCTTTTTCTTACAGCCTTTCCTATTGTTGTGTACACAACTTTATTCATAACAACTTGTGTTTTTATATGCATGATTAAACCATTTTTACTCTTTATATCATTTACGGCTTCAATCTTCTGGGTATCTTTTCTAACAACCCTTGCAAGATGTTCTCTAAGTGTATAAAAGGCTATTGGGCGTGCAAATACCTTTCCGTTATCAAGCTGTTCTATTTTAAATTTAATTTTCATATGAGCATCTGAATCTTTGCCTGTAAGTTCATCTACACCAATCTCAACTACTCTTCCTATAATCTGCTTTGGATCTGTTGCAGGTATTTCTCCAATCTCCTTATCCTTAAAAGGTTCATATGCTAAGATAGTGTACCAATCCTTTTCTTTCCACCTTTTCTTTTCCTCTTGCATATTCCACCTTATCTAAATTTTGTTTTTGGCTATTTAAAATCAAGAGCTTTTCAACATTTTCTATAAAAACATTTTCTGTTCCACTTGGTATGATTGCTCCTGCTGCCTTTGCATGTCCCCCTCCTTCCCCACCAATGGCCTTTGCAGCTAATGAAACAACCTCTTTTAGATTTCCGTTACTTGCCCTGGCAGATATCTTTATATTGCCATCTTCTGTCTTTACAAATGAAAAGATTGGTTTTTCAAAATACGACCTTGAAAGAATAGATGTGATGTTAGATATCACATGCTCTGATATAGCATCACCTGCTAAAAGATATACTGCTTTATCTGTCTCTTTAAAAGGCTTATTTTTAGTTATCCAGTCAAGTGCCTTACCTATCTCTTTTCTGTATGCCTCAATTATAGCATAGATATCTTCATCTACAGGATTATTAATACATAAAGACAATCCGAGCCATGCCTTTCCCATCTTTCCGCATGCATTGATAAGTGTTGCAAACTCATTAGCATCCTTTTGTTGCCTTTTTACAAGCTCATACACATCACCAAATATCCATTCTGGATTTGTCTGCCCACCTCTTATTCTCTCTTTTATTATCTCATCTGCAAGTTTTCTTTGTTCTTCTATACTCAAGTTATCAAGAGTTGTCCATTGCTCCCCTTTTTTTATTTCTATGCCAATTTCTTGCAGAAATTGCAATGCGCCTGATTCAGAGCCGGTTATGCCAGGTATGAACGGATCTACTGAATATGCTAATGCCTTGTAGAGCGGTCTTGTTATCCTTCCCCATAATCTTAAACCTTTTTTAATTTTTATCATACCTGCATTCTCTGCATCCTTTAATATCTCTCTATTTAAACCAAAAAGTCCCCATTCAGGCCCTACAGAGCCCATTTGAGAATCCCCTATTGCACCAATGACAGCCAGTTCTGCAAGCTCCTGATTCTTGCTAGAAATCGCCCTTGCAATGAGATATGCAACACCAGAGCCTGAAACATCTTCTATTATATCAGTAAGTACAGGGTTTATGTGAAGAATATTTTTTGCCTCTCCTTGTGGTTGATGATGATCACAAACAATGACATTTTCAAATTTCGACAACGCATCGAGCAGCCCTGCTCCCATATCAAGGAACATTACTATATCATTTTGTTCAGCTTTCAATCTTTCTATGTCTTCTGTTCTAAGCTGTTTTAAAAATGTTATGTGGAATGGTTTATCTTCTTTTAAAAGGGCTTTTGCAATAATTGCTGCTGCACTTATACCATCTGCATCATAATGGCTTATGATTCTTATCTTTTTTGCCGTTTTAATAACCTCTGCTGCCTTTTTTGCCATTTCAATCAATCTCTCAATTTTCTCCCTCATATCTTTTATTGTGGAAAAATTAAAATATGTGGCTCATTAGATTTGCAGAATTCACACTTAAGTCAGAAAGGACAAGAAAGAGATTTGAAGATGCACTTTTTTCAAATCTGCGCACAGCACTTAACGGGCTCGATGTTGCTATCAAAAGAGATTGGGGAAGGATGTATGTTTATGGAAAAGATGAAAAAAGGGCAGAAAAAATACTTAAAAGGGTTTTTGGCATATCATCATTTTCGTACTGTTTGAAAACAGAAAATGATATGAATAGTATGCTTAAAACTATTTCAGGACTTCTTGTAGGGTGCAAAACATTTGCGCTCAGGGTAAGAAGGGCAATAAAAACAGGTCCAACATCTCTTGAGATTGAAAAAGAGCTTGGAAAAATGGTAAAAGAAAAAATGGATATTGCTGTTGATCTCGAATCACCAGAGAGGGTTGTATGGATTGAGATAAGAGATGATGGTGCATATATCTATACAGATAAGATAAAAGGTGTTGGTGGCTTTCCGATTGGCGTACAGGGTATGGTAGGTATATTGATTAGAAATAAACACGACATGCTTGCAGGATGGCTTATGATGAGAAAAGGTTGTAGACCATTTCCGATGTATATAAAAATGAAAAGTTTTGGACAAAAATTCTTTTCAAAATGGGCATTTTATGAACCAGAATACGCAATTTTTAAAAAAATAGATGATGCGATGGAGTTTGCAAAAAGATATAACATTGCTGTTGCAGTCGGAGACAGGAAGTTGAGAAGATATCCTATACATGTCTTTAGACCTTTGTTCGCAATAGATATAAACAGGTTTTATAGGTTGGCAGGACTAATCTAAATATGGCTATCCCTGAAAAAATCATCTCTGAGATAAAAAATCTTAAGATACAGGGCGCAAGGGCTGTTGCGCTTGCAGGCCTTAAAGCGATGGAGGCTGTGATAAAAACTGCAAAAGATATTAAAGAGGTAAAGACATATTCTCAGAAGATTGCGAGTGCAAGACCAACCGAGCCATCACTTAGAAATGCAATTACATATGTGATTATGAAAGTAGAGCAGGCAGGTAATCTTCAGGCAGCTAAAAAAGCAGGTATTGCTGCGTGTGCTGAGTACAGGAAAAGGCTTGAAGAAAGTTTAGATATGATAGCCGAAATTGGAGCAGGACTGATTGAAGATGGGGACACAATTTTGACACATTGTCATGCAAGTTCTGTTATGGTTATTTTGAAGAGGGCAAAAAAGAAGGGTAAAAAATTTGATGTGATTGTTACAGAGACAAGGCCACTTTATCAGGGCCTGATAACAGCAAAGGAACTACTTGCAGCAAAGATACCAGTTATCTATTGCGTAGATTCGGCAATCGGATGGGTAATGAAAAAAGTGGATAAGGTGCTTGTTGGTTGTGATGCAATACTTGCTGATGGTTCCATTGTAAACAAGATAGGAACATTCCCTATAGCAATCACTGCAAAGGCATTTAGCACACCATTTTTTGTCTCTGCAGGTACATACAAATTTGACCCTCAAACAGTCCTTGGGATAAGAGAGATAATCGAGGAAAGGGCCCCAAAAGAAATAATCGAAGAGAAAAAGCTTAAGGGTGCAAAAATCATAAATCCCGCCTTCGATATCACACCACCAGAATACATTCATGCACTGATAACAGAAAAAGGTATTATCAGGCCAGAGCTTGTACGGGAGATAATGCTATAGTTTTAAATAAGGTTTCAATTTTATTTATGAAAGCCAGTGCTATAGCTAATACAAATATAGCCTTGATAAAATATTGGGGAAAGCGTGATAAGAAACTTTTCCTGCCATATAATAGCTCAATATCTGTCACTTTGGAAGGCCTTTTTAGCCACACAACTGTTGAATTTGACAAAAAATATAGAAGTGATATCTTTATCTTGAATGGCAAAGAGCTAAAATTTGGCAATGAGTACAATGAGGTTGTGAGCCATCTTGAAATGATAAGGCAGGTTGCAGGCATATCCGAAAAGGCAAAGGTTGTTTCGATGAACAATTTTCCAACAGCAGCTGGTTTAGCATCTTCTGCTTCTGGTCTTGCTGCACTTACTCTTGCAAGCACAGCTGCAGCAGGTTTAGACTTGGATAAAAAGCAGCTGTCAATACTTGCAAGGAGAGGTTCTGGTTCTGCTAGCAGATCGATAGAGGGCGGTTTTGTGGAATGGCAAAAAGGAAAAAGGGCAGATGGTATGGATAGCTATGCAATCCAGCTTGCACCACCCCAACATTGGCCTGAATTTAGAATGGTGATAACAATCACATCAAGAAAGGAGAAAAAAATAAAATCCAGAGCAGGCATGGCCCAGACTGTTGTTACATCACCAATGTATAAAGCCTGGCTTGAAACAATAGAGGATGATTTGAAAAAAATGAGAAGGGCAATAAAGGAAAAGGATTTTCAGTTATTAGGACAGACCGCAGAAGCAAATTGCCTTAAGATGCACGCCACGATGATAACAACAAGGCCACCAATCATTTATTGGAACGCCGGTACCATGACTGTTGTCCATTCTGTGATGGAATGGAGAGAGCAAGGTATAGAAAGCTATTTTACAATCGATGCAGGGCCACAGGTAAAGATTATATGCTTAGAAAAGAATGTTGGCGAGATTGTAAAAAGGCTAAGGGATCTCCCCGGTATTGAAGATGTGATTGTGACAAGACCGGGTGGACCAGCAAAATTAACAAAAAAGCATCTGTTTTGATATGGCTCTTGTTTCTGCACCCGGAAAAGTTTATTTGATTGGAGAACATGCAGTTGTGTATGGTAAACCAGCCATAATTGCAGCTGTTGGACTTAGAACAAAAGTAGATATAGAGGACAATAAGGATATCATCTACATAGACAAGGCATGGCCAGACATCAAACATGTATGGCCAATTGAAAAGGTTTATAAAATAACCGAGAAGACAGCCACACTTTGGAGAAGATGTAGTAAAAAATCTGATTTTAAAGAACTTTTTAATTTTGTAAAAATGAATAACTATGAAAATTATAGGGCATCTGTTCTTGGAATAGCAATGAAAGAACTTGAAATTGATAGCGGTTTTAAACTTATAATAGATAGCGCAATCCCATTAGGGTCAGGCCTTGGCTCTTCGTCTTCAAGGGCAGTTGCAATCACGTATGCGTTGGCAAGATATTTTGGTAAAGAGGCACCTCTTGACAGGATAAATGAAATTGCATATGAGCAGGAAAAAATTATACATGGCACACCAAGTGGCGGGGATAATAGTACATGCTGTTATGGTGGTCTTATTTGGTTCAAAAAAAGTCAACCAAAGAATGAAATAAAATCACTAAGGGAAGAAATTCCTTATGAGCTTGAAAATTTCATTCTTGTGAATTCAGGCATACCTGAAAAGACAACAGGAGAGCTCGTTCAGATGGTAAGAAATCTTGATGAAAAGATAAGGAATCCAAGGATTGAGCAGATTGGAAAAATGACATATGAGATGAGAGACGTTTTGAAGAAAAAAGATTTTGATAGGATGATTGAGATAATAAATCTAACACAGAAAAATCTATCAGAGCTTGGCCTTTCAACAGCCAACATAGACAAGATATATTCTACTGTTAAAGAGGCAGGAGGGGCTGCGAAGCTGTGCGGTGCTGGTGGAGGAGGTATTGTGTTATGCTATCATAAAAACAGGTTGAAATTAAAAAAACTGATTACAGATATTGGCTTTCAACCAATCGAAACAGAACTTGGTGTTGAGGGTGTGAGACGGGAATGAAAAGATTAAAAATCAGCGCACCAGGCAAACTGATGTTGGCAGGTGAATGGGCGATATTGGAAATGGGCAATCCAGGTCTTATTGCTGCTGTAAATAAGAGGGTGTGGGTTGAGATAGAGCCAACCAATAAAATAATCATTAACATAAAAGATTTTGATATTGAAAATTTGGGTGCAATATTCGATGGCAAAGAGTTGAAATGGGAAAGGGGACTTACAGAAAAAGAAAAAATTGATACACAATTTATTAAAGGTGCAATCGAGACAACATTAAAATACTTAGGAAGATGGCATAATTTTAAAATCATTTCTTGGGGTGAGCAAAACCAAATAGAGATTGATGGCAAATCCAAAAAAATTGGTTTTGGTAGTTCAGCTGCATCTGTAGTTGCAACCGTTGCTGCTCTACTGAAGATGCATGGTCAGGATATTGCAAGTATGCAGGCAAAAGAAAGGATATACAAACTCGCAACCATAGCCCATTATTTTGTACAAGGAAAGCTGGGCTCTGGATTTGATGTTGCTGCAGCAACATTCGGAGGCGTTTTTGTATACAAAAGATTTGATTCTGCCTGGCTTGTGCAACAAATTGAAAGCGGAAAATCGATAAAAGAGATTGTTGAAAAAAAATGGCCAGGTCTATATATTGAGCAGTTAGATATACCAAAAAGGCTTAAGTTAATTGTTGGTTGGACAAGGTCATCTGCTTCTACAACAGCAATGATAAGGCAGATGGAGGATTTTAAAATGAGTCAGTTTGCTGAGTATAAAAGGATATTTAGCAACATCGCAAAAACTGTAGAAATATTGATTGAAAATTGGAAAAAAGGTAATAGGGAAGGAATTTTGACTTGTATAAAGAAGAACAGGGCCCTTTTGCAAGAACTTACAAAAAAATCAGACATACCAATAGAGACAGAGGAGCTAAAGAGGTTAGCAGACCTGGCTGAGCAGGTTGGAGCTGCAGGGAAACTATCAGGGGCAGGTGGAGGAGATTGCGGTATAGCAATCTGTTTTGATGCAAAGACAGAAAAAGAGATTAAGAAAAGATGGACAGAAGCAGGGCTTTGGCCATTAGATGTAAAAATAGACAAAAATGGTGTGAAATGATTGGGGCCGCTGGGACTCGAACCCAGAGGAGCCGGTTTCTTCAATCACGAATCATAGCTCCATATTCTGGAGCCGGCCAGGTTGCCAATTACCTCACGGCCCCGATAAATAGAATTATAGTAATTTATTAAATATGCCTCGGTAGCTCAGTTGGTAGAGCGTTGCCTTGGTAAGGCAAAGGTCGCGGGTTCAATCCCCGCCCGAGGCTTATACCTCTTTTAAATCATCTGGACTCAATTCTGGAAGCCCTTCTGTCTCAGCATCTACAGGTAAAATCTCAATTTTAAATTTCTCAAGGCCTTCTGCAACATTTTTTAAAAATTCCGAGATCTCTGAAAAAAACATAAAAATGGGTATGTTTCTGTTTGCATAATTTACATGGCCCATGAGCGATTCATTTTGCCTCATTATTTCTAATTCAGAAAGTTCATTCAATATCTCTTCCTTTTTTCTGTCATTTATATAAAAATTGAGTATGTCATTTGCAATCTGCGCATATTTTGAGATATATTTGCTTGTATTTGTGGGTAGAAGCCCTCCATGATATTCTTTTTCAAATCCAAGCTGTTGCAAAACTAACACAAGTGATGTAAAGTCATCCTTACCATTTTCTATACCATTTGTTCCAAGCTCATTTATCACTTTCAAAACTTTTTCTCTGTAATATTCAAATTCAAATGCAGAACAGCCCCTATCAAAATCAATGTATAGATATGTGGGTATTGAGGCAAGTGCATTCCTAAATTCTTCAATTGCCTTCCAATTTGGCTTTTTAGTCCCTTTCTTTGCTTCATCAGATTTTAAGAGAAAATTGTGAAGCGTGTTTAAAAATCTTGAAGGCTCTCTATAAAACATATCTTTCCATTTGTTTATCTCTCTTTTATAGAAACCATCTGTTTCTACATTTGCAATTGTTTGGATAAAATCTGTTAAATACTTGCTTATAGAAAATGCCCTTTCAATCTCTCTATAACTCCTTTCTGCTGTGACCTGTTTTCTGAGATGAGCAAATTGTTCAGCTATACCTACAAGCTCTGATAGTTGATTTTCGTTAAAATAAAAATTTTTACCATTTTTTTGCTCATCTCTTATTTTATATATCAATTCTTGCCTTCTGTCAGCATAGGTTTTTGTTTTTTGGTAAAAAACATCTGGTTTGAATTCAAGCAGGTTCTCAAGAGGCGTTTTTTTGTCATCGACTACAAAAACTTCTTTCTTTCCGAAATAAAGCTCTTTCAATCCGTCCTGAAATTCTACTGGATACTGCCTTAGATCAAAGCCATATACAAGTTCAGATATGTTATAATCTTCACTCATAAGTAGTATAAATTGCTATATTTAAATACCTATCGGCGCAGCCTCATCTAAGCCTCTAACCGTCTTTTTAAGGCAAATCCCTAATCTATAAATAGATTTGTAAAACTTATATAAATTCAACATCAAGTATCTTCGCTATCTCTTTCTTCCTTTCTGCGGACAGGGATTTTGTAGGCCCAAATATCTGTGGGGATTTAACACCTGTCACGATTATCATTGAGCGCACAGTATCCTTCAACTCCTTTATAATCTGTGCACCCCATATAATCTTTGCATCAGGCGATATCCTAGAAGCAACTGTCTGAACGATTGTTTGACATTCTTTTATCGTTACATCTGTACCTCCTGAAACATTTATCAGCGCACCTGTTGCCCCTTCAATATCAACATCAAGCAATGGATTGTTCAATGCCTTCTCTATTGACTCTATTGCCCTGTTTTCTGTATCAGACTCACCCATACCTATCATGGCAATGCCACCAGAGCCCATTACAGCCCTTATATCGGCAAAATCAAGATTGACGAGACCTGGTTTTGTTATCAGCTCTGCTATGCCCTTTACTGCATTTACTAGCACCTCATCTGCAATCTTGAATGCAGTTGTGATTGAAACATCAGGCACGATTTCAAGAAGCTTATCATTTGGTATCACAATCAATGTATCAACAACACCCTCAAGGTTTTCCAACCCTTCTTGTGCATTCTTTGAGCGTTGTATACCTTCCATTGTGAATGGTAATGTTACAACAGCAACAGTTAATGCACCTATTTTTTTGGCTACTTCTGCAACAATTGGGCTTCCACCAGTTCCTGTACCACCACCAAGTCCACATGTAATGAAAACCATATCTGCACCTTCTAGAACCTTTTTTATATCATCCTTTGACTCCTTTGCAGCCTCCATACCAACCTTTGGATCAGCACCTGCACCAAGTCCACCTGTCAATTCTTTTCCAACCAACACCTTTCTATCTGCATCTGTATACAAAAGGTCTTGAGCATCTGTGTTTATTGCTATAGTCTCTGCACCAACTATTCCAACCTGCATAAGTCGTGAGATTGTGTTATTTCCAGCACCACCAACACCAACAACCTTTATCTCAGCCTTTCTTGATTCTAAAATTTTCCTTAGTTCTTCATCAACATTACTTGTCTTGGATTCTCTCTCAGGTCTGTCGTATAGAAATTCAGCCATACTGATTAAAAGAATGGTTTTAAGATTTTTAAACCTTTTCCTTATTCTTTTTTAACATATCATCTATAAAGCATACAGTGCCATATAAAACAGGTATGATGCTGCCTACAAGAAGAAAAAACTCAATGCCAGCCTCGCTGTAGCTATCTATAGTTATCTTTACTGCCTTCTCAGGGCTTGTCCATGCAGTCATGAATGTGAGAAGTAGAACTATGTAAACTGTCAGATATATACTAAGCGTGAATAGCCTAATGATAACACCTTTCATTCATTAAAATTAAAGTAAAAGTTTTTAAATTTATGCCTTCAAAGTGGTAAATTTTATATTTTCTATCCCTTTTATCTGAGAAAGGTCATTTTTTATTTTTTCCTCAACTGCCTTATCCAGCACTTTTTCAGTGATAATTTCAACATTACCAGCCTCAAACTTTACATCTGCCTTCACACCAATATATTCAAGATATGCCCTTACCTTATCCTCAGCCCGTTCTATTTTCTCAACAACCTTGACATCGTAAACTACAGTCTTGCCTGCCAATGGATGATTAAAATCAACCCTTACCCTACCACCAGATACTGATTGTATTTTAGCAAGTATGCCGTCGATATCAACAAGCATGCCTGGTGCAGGATTTATTTTTTGCTTTAAAAAATGGGCTATTGGTATTATCTTTATAAATGCAGGATTTCTAATTCCGAATGCATTTTCAAGCTCTATTCGCCTTTCTTCACCAACAGACATCTTTTTTATCTCATCTTCGAGTGCAGGTAATATCATATGCTTACCTAAAATTACAAGCCTTGGGCCATATCTCTGCTTTTGGTCATATATACCCAGGGCCCTTGCTTCCTGCTCCGATGTAAGGTCAAAGACCTCACCTGTTGCCTTTACACGCCCTGTGAAATCAATCCTTATCCAATCTCCATCTTCCATAGCCTTATATTTTCACAGATGATTATTAAATATGAGCCTGCTTAGGCTTGCAAAGAGCTGCAAAAATATTCTCAAGCCATTTGGCCACACAGATGTGCTACTTTTTTATGCTATTGCCGCAAAACAGCTTGAAAGATGGCTTAAAGGAAAAGAGATTGCTGCAAAGATATGGATACCAAGTGGTCCACAGGTCCTAAAAAGAGGGACTAAACTCGAGCCGTTGTATATCGAGGAATTCGATGTTGTGGATGAAGAATTTCTTAAGATAAGGGCTGAAAAGAATCTGGCTGATGTTAAGCAGAAGCTCAACAAGACGCAAATAAAGATATGGGAATATTTTCCTCCGCGAAAGCTTGCAGACCTATTTTATGCTACGAATAGAGAAGGGGCTGGAAAACCGATAGATAGGATTTTTTATGACATTGACCGCTCAAATCTTCCATCAGAGATAGCACAAAAAGTTACAGCTGCTTTTTTACAAACCATACAATCTGATGAGGAATTCAATAAGCTTGTTGATTATAGGCCTTTTTTGATGTGGACAGGCCATTCATTTCATGTATATTTGATGCTTAAAAAGCCTATAACACCACAATTTTATAATCAACATATACATTTTTCAAAGAATGAGCCTATGGCATCATTTACAGGTAGGTGGGCTGAAAAGCTAAAAAAGGAGCTTGGTATAAATATTGGAGGAGGACATGAAAAGGTACAGAACAGGATAACCCTTGACCCAAGCCAAACACCATCAGGCAAACTTGCAAGGGCACCATTTAGCCTTCACATGGCAGATGCGAGGACAGTAGATGGTGTGGCAATACCTTTAACTGCTGACATGCTAAAAAACCCAGGGCTTGTAAAGAGGCTTCAATCATACAGGCCAGAGGATGTTGTGAAAGAGATTGAGGAGCTTGCGAAAAGAATATGAAAAATTTGCTAATCATTATAATGATTAGTGTTGTGGTTGTTGCTTCAGTATGTTTATACATATATGTAACCAACTTTCTGTTCTATACAGATTACTATACAGATTATATTAAAAGTATTGAGAACATCTCAAATATTGCAAGAGAACAAGAAAAAATTTATATAGAAAAAATAAGAGAGATACTTGGAGATAACAATATTTCAAATGAAAATGTTGAGGAAAAAATAGAAAATCTATATGAAAAAATAAAGAATGGTGAAAAAATTTATGTAAGTGAAAAATTTTACGAAAATGAAAAATTATGCATGGATATTTATAATTTAACTTGTGAAGATGAAAGTCATAATCCTTATTGCAAAAATCTATCTTTGTATTGTGAAATTTTTTCTGTAGATCGTACTTTTAATATGATTTTTTTTGAATTTTGGATGTCACAAGTCATGCATTTTATTGGAGAATACAAAGAAAATAATTTTGCTGTAAATAGTGCTAAATATATTTTTTTTAATTTTGAACTTATATACAATGGTATAATTCTCGGTGCTATGATGCATCAAACAAAAAAAGCAATTGATAGCTGTTTTTTCCAGATAATAGCACAGGAAAACATAACTGAAAATGACAAAAGGAAATGCTATGCAGCAATTGCTTATAGATTAGAAAATATCTCAAAAAATTTTTTAAATGTTACTTACGAACCATTGACAGAAATACCAGATTGTCCCAAATATATTTTTATTAAGATAAATGAAGCATGGAAAAGCAGACTTTGGGAACAATTTCAAAAAACTAAAAACCCACAAATAAAAATTATTGCTTCCATAGAATTAAACGCTTTAAATAAATGCAATAAGTTAGTTTATGAAAATCTTACAGAGTTGCCATGCAAACCGATAATAGTAAATCAAAATTACTTATTTATTCCTGCTGCAAAACTCTATAATTGCACATTACAAGAAATAACAAATTCAAAAAATCAGATTTCAAATCTTAGTTTTGACTAATAGTTTGTATAGCTCCAAAATAACACAAGATCCCCCAAAGCATCTTTTAGATAAATAATGTCTTTATCATTGTTCCATATTGGCATGCTTGAGTTCCAAAACAGCGCTGTTGAATTTGATATACCTGAGCCGCTATATATCGTAACTTTGCAATATCCACATAGAGAAAAATTTTGGAAAATAAACCTTTTCCCTGATGCATCAAAAATGCTCCATCCTGTCATGTCTATGCTGAAGTTACATGCATTTTTTATCACCACATATTCATCATTCAGATTATATCTATCATCGCCTTTTGCGTTATATTGTATTATGCTCAGCCCTATGCATCTTGAAAGGTTTTCAACAGACCAAAGTCCGAGACGATTCTCCCTTGCATGCGCTTCTGCTTGTAAAATTAGGTCTGCATACTTTGTATTTTCGAAAAGATATGCATAGGCAAGGCCTTGTTTGACAATTTCTGCATTTACAAGGCTTTCATCTGCCCATACCCATCTCAAAAGTCTGCCATATTTGTCTCTATCTTCAACATCCTTTTCAAATCTTACTGATTTGTTAGCAATTGCCGCCTCGAGCATAGACTTCGCCTCGCTATAGAATGCCTGTCCCTTTTCAGGCGCATTTATGCCCAACAGGCGTATATATTCGCCATTTACAAGTTTAATCGTATCCCCATCAACAACCTTTTCAATATCTGTTGATTGATTTTGATTTGCAAAAGAGTAAAAAATAACAACCAAGAGCACAACTGCCACACATATCAGCAATGCACATCTTTTCATATCCCATCAAGAAAAGATTGTATGCAGTAAGGAAGTTTGTTGCTATATCCACCTTCAAGCACAGCGAATAAAGGGGTATTCAGGCTTGATATTTTTTGAGCAATTTTTTTGTAGTCTTCTATGTCTAACATAAGGTTGAGTAAAGGGTCTTCTTTGAATGTATCAAAGCCGGCTGATATGCCAATAATATCAGGTCCAAAAAATTTGACAATATCAATACACTTATAAAACAATTTCAAATAAACCTTTCCATTCGAGCCTGGTTTGATATAGAAATTTCTGCAATTTTCTGAATTGTGATGCGGGCCTGGATATGCGCCCTCTTGGTTTATCGAAACATAAATTATGTCTTGTTTGCCTGAGAATATGTCTTGTGTGCCATTGCCCCAATGTCCATCTATGTCTATAATCGCAACCTTTTTGTTTTTTGCTACTGTTGCAATAGCAATTGCGATATTGTTCAGATAGCAAAATCCACCCGCAAACTCTTTGCCTGCATGATGGCCAGGCGGTCTCATAAGCGAAAATGCATCCTTTCCTTTTACGGCAAGTTTGCATGCTTCAATAGCTGCACCTGCTGAAAGCAGTGCATAGCGAATCATTTCTTTATTGTTTGGAGTGTCAAAATCTATAAATCTTCCAGATTTTATAACAGAGAGCAATCTTTTTGTGTGTACAATCAGTATATTTTTTTCGGATGTTGAAGAGGGCTTTTTGAATTCATAATTTTCTTTTAACAGCTCATATATACTCAAAACCCTTTCTGGAGATTCTGGATGGTTGTAAAAAATATATTCGCAACATCTTTTGTCAAAAACAATCTTCATGTATAAATCTTTGCACCAAGATAAAAATATGAGAAGAGAGATTATTGTTGCAATTTTGCTTTTCTTTCTTTTAGCAATTCCATTTTCATATAATTTTACTGCAAATATCGCAAAGAAAAACATTTTGAAGTCCTTACCTGATGAAATTGTTAAAAAACTCGAAGCAGGAGAAGATGTGCGTGTTATTATAAAATTTAAAAACGAGACAAGACGCGGCTTTTTAAGCAAGGCAGCACGTGAAGAGTTTGAAAGCGATATACAGGCAAGCAATGGTGAGATTTTATATAATTTTAAAACAATATCAGGTGCTGTTGCTATCATAAATGAAGATTTTATAGAAGAGATACTTTTTGATTCATACATCGAATCCATAGAAGAGGATAATCAAGTCAGTATAATGCTCAGTGATTCTATTCCATTAATTGGCGCTGATGAGGTTTGGCAGAAAGGCATAACAGGAAAAGGTATAAGCGTATGCATAATAGATACTGGCATAAATTACAGTCATCCTGACCTGGGCGGCTGTACAACTGAGCAATTTCTTAATGGACAATGTAGCAAGGTTTTGTCAGGTTGGGATTTTGTAAATGATGATGCTGACCCAATCGATGACAATGGTCATGGCACGCATGTTGCGGGTATTGTCGCAGCTAATGGGAGTATAAAAGGTGTTGCACCTGATGTCACTCTCATAGCAATGAAGGTTTTGGATGCATCAGGAAGTGGTTATCTCTCTGATGTTGCAGCAGCAATAGATATGTGTACAGCAAATAAGAGCACGTTTAACATATCTGTCATATCAATGTCACTTGGTACATCATCATGGCATAGTTCGAGCACATGTGATGATGCATATCCATATTTGACAGGTGTGATAAATGCAGCAGTAGGGCAAAACATAACTGTTGTCGCTGCAACAGGTAATGAATACAATTATACTGCAATATCTCTGCCTGCATGCATTGCAAACTGTACAAAGGTCACTGCAACAGACAAAAGTGATAGATATGCAGACTTTGCAAATAGAGGTTCTGGCTTTCCTGATATACTTGCAGCACCAGGCGTTTCCATAAACTCAACATCAATAAGCGGTGGTTATACCATAAAATCAGGTACATCGATGTCAACACCGCACATCGCAGGTGCAGCAGCACTGCTTATACAAGCTTATAAAGATAGCAATTCCATTGAGCCACCACAATCTTTTATAAAAAATATTCTGAATGCAACAGGAAAAAGGATATACGATAACAGGACAAATTTTACATTCTCAAGGATTAACATATCTGCTGCAATAGGTTTTTTCACAGAAGCGCCGAAAATACGCATAATCTCACCAGAAAATAGAAGCTATAACATCTCCTCAATCCTCCTGTTTACAGAAATAAATGGCTCAGAGACATGTTGGTGGGAGATTTTAGAAAATCAGTCTATTGGAAATGTAACATTCAATTGTTCATCAGATGTGTTGAATATTTCAGATGGGCAGTGGACTCTAAGGGTTTGGGCAAACAACTCATACGGCAAAATATCAAATGAATCTGTGATGTTTACTGTTGATACTGTAGCGCCTATGTTACAACTTTTCTCACCAGCAAATGCAAGCTATAGAGATGCATGGCTTAATTATAGTGTCAGTGATGAGAATTTATTGCAGATATATTATGTGCTGAATGGAACAGTCAACAATCTAACTTATAATGAGGCAAACATAAGCCTAAATCTTTCTGATGGATTTTATTGTATAGAGCTATTTGCAATTGATGATGCAGGAAATTCAAACAGCACGTATGCATGTTTTTTTGTTGATACCACAGCACCATACATAAATATCACATTCAAAAGGATTGGGGTGATTGGCGAAAATGTTACTATCAATTTAACATCAGATGGTATGTGCAAGACAAACCTGACATTGCCAAACGGCACATCTATCGAATTTGAAGGTTGGATTATTCCTACTGAGATTGGAAGATATGAGATTTTTGTATTATGTACAGATGATGTGGAAAATGAGGCAAATATAACTGATTGGTTTGAGATATACGAGCCCTTAGCTGTTAACATAACTTCAAATGAAATCATAAATCTGAAGTTATCCATACCAGAAACAGGCGAGATAGCTTATGAATTTTCAAATAATTCTATTGATACAATACTTCCAAACAGAACATTTGATGCACATATAGCAATGTTAAATGAATCTATCGAGATGAACATGACAGGCTTTAGACCAGACAATCTTTCACTGGTGATTGAGAAAATAGAAAATGTCCGGGAAAGAATATATGCAATAGAGTTTGGCGCAAACTACTCATCCATAAATGTTAGTCTTGACTTTACAGGTATAGGTGATGAAGAGCATCTTGGGATTTTGTACTGTAGCAATTGGAATTTTTCAAGTAAAAAATGTATTAGCAATTGGAGTGATATAGAAGTCATAAAAGCAGGAAAAAGATTTTTTGTAAATCATCTTTCAGCATTTAAGATATATCAACTTCCATACTGTGGTGATGGTGCTTGCAATGGAAA
The DNA here is from genome assembly GCA_038999435.1 of Candidatus Aenigmatarchaeota archaeon. GTDB lineage: Archaea > Aenigmatarchaeota > Aenigmatarchaeia > QMZP01 > QMZP01 > QMZZ01. The sequence continues at coordinate 21,870 of JAVZYR010000009.1, forward strand.
TGAGACATGTTCTGCATGCCCAAATGATTGTGGTCCATGCCAATCTACAGTTTCACGTAGCTATGGTGGGTCAGGTGGAGGTGGATATGTACAGGAAAAGCCAGAACTGAACATCACAGCCCCTGAGTATGTCACTCTACTTTCAAACGAAACAGTAGATATGAAAATAGAGCTGAAGAGCAATATCGATTTGAATTTAAGCATACAGACAGAAAATGGTTGTGGCTGTGCGCTTGAGTTTGAGCCAGAGGCAAGGCTGGCAAGGTTTGTACCAAAGACATTTTCTTTAAAAATAGCAAATTGTAGCATTGCAAATTGCAGCATGCACATCCTGTTTATCTCACAAAAGATAAACAAAACCGTCTCGATGGATGTGCATGTTTTGCCTGTATGTGATTTGGGTATCAAAAGGTGTGATGGTAATGTTTTGCTTGAGTGCAATGGCTATGGCTGGACGCAGATTGGGGAATGTCAGTTTGGCTGTGAAGAGGGGGCATGCAAGCCAATCGAAGAAAAAGAAAAGGTTACAATCACAATACCATGGTTGACGCTATCGCTGATTTTTGCTCTGGTATTTTTGTTTTTGCTTGCAATCTACAAGCATGTTAAATTTAAATAGCATATATAAAAAATGAGGTGCGAAATTATAGTTAAAGAAATACTTCCTGCTGTGCGTGCGCTCATTGCAAAAAGGCTACTTTCAAAAGGTTTCACTCAGATTGAGATTGCAAACATGCTTGATATAACCCAACCTGCCATCTCTTTTTACAAAAGTCGTTCAAGAGGGAAAAATATCATATGCAGCGAGATTGTAGATTTTGCAAACAACATTGCTGATAGGATTGCAAGAGATAGAAATTTTAAATTGGAAATTTCTGAACTGTGTGAACTTTGCAAAAAACTGGAGCAGTCAGGCAAACTCAAGATATAGTTTGCCATTGGAAAATCTCTTTTTCACAAGCCTAAATTGTTCTGGTTTTGTAATGATTTTGAAGTATGCCTTTTTTCCTGCTATAGCCCTTATCTCCACAGATTGCTCAAGTTCCTGAATGCTGATGTCTGATTCTGATTTAACATTAGGCAAATCAAGCTCAACAACAATCTTTGAATCAAGTCTTTTTATTTCTGCTTTAGGTTCTTCTGTTGTTTCAACAGCAGCAACAG
>JAVZYR010000010.1:0-22423 GCA_038999435.1 Candidatus Aenigmatarchaeota archaeon
AATAAAATATGGCAAAGGTGCAAGTAAAGGATTGGAAGGTTGAATTTGGTCGTGACCCTGTTAAGGCTTTTAGAGAGGCCATAGAAAATCCAAAACCTGGTGAAAGCATAAAAAAGGAAGGGGCTGTTGATAAATTTCCACAAAGATGTAATGAACCAAAACCTGTAATGAGTTATGAAGAAGCAAAAAAAGAGTTAGAGAAAAAAGCTCTTGCAAAGGTTGCAGTTTCTGCCTAAATTGATGGTTTGTTTAGCTACTTGCTTTGCCTTCCTTCAGCCCAAGGTGGGAAGCAAAATTATACCAAGGCTGAAATAGAAGCGCAAACTAATAGGATTTAGCCCAACACCATCAAATCCAAAACCAGAAGATATAGGGTCCCCGTCAAAGGTTCATCCCCACTCAGCCCTTAATAGATATGACTGTAAGAAAAACTGGTTTGCAATTCCAGTTTTTATATCGGGCTGACATGGGATATTAAATTTTACAATTATGTATTTAAAAGGTTTTCTCTTCCAAGAAAGCTAAAAGCTAATATGCCCTTTTCTTCATCCAGCAGTCTTTGCAATAAACTGGCCTACCTTCTGTTGGCTTGAAAGGGACTTCGCATCCCTTTCCACATTCGCTACAAACTGCTTTATGCATCTCGCGTGGGCCAGATGTCCTTTTAAAGCCATGTGCTCGAAAAGGCCTGTTCAAATCTCTCATCTTACCTCCTTTAAACATAAAAGAAATAGCAACTACTTCTTCTATGTTTATTCTTAAATTTGGTTTGTTGTTTTTAAATACCTATTTTATTTTCTTAAATGCCTTTGAAATGCCTTCTGACCAGAATGTTGGTAAGTCAAAACTTGCCATACCTTCAAAATCATCTGACCATACATAAAAATATTTTTCCCTCTCAGTCACCTTTTTGAACAGCGGTTCAACTTTTTCATACATCTCTCTGATTGCCTTTCTCTCAAATTTTGCTTGAAGCAATGATGGCTCTTTAAGCATTATCACATCAGCAAGTCTTATAACATTCAAGTCTATCATTGCCGAGGACTGTGCAATCAATATGAGACTAAGATTCTTGTGTCTTGCGATTGCCATTATTTTTGATAAAACCTTGTTTGGTTCTTTCATTGCCTCTCTTGAAAAGAAAACAATAGCACCCTCATCAACAAGCGCGACAGAATTTTCAGGCACATCCTCAAGATTTTCAATCTTCTTTATCCATTTTGGCAATTTCGCCATATCATAACCTAAGGCATAACATCTTCTTTTTGTATTCCTTGCAATTGTCTCAAGCAAGGACATGCCTAAAGCTGATTTACCAGAGCCCCTTTTACCTGTTATCAGGATTATCAATGATTTGCTAAGCATTGACTTGTAGAAGTCATCAAATGAACCTTTGTCTGTGGTCTCTATTTTTATTGGTTGAAATGGCTTCTCAGGCAACTTTGGCCTTTTCTTGAATATATCAAATATACCCATAAAAAATATTGTTTTTGATTAATTTCCTTTTATTGCATCCCAATACTTGATATTATGTATGCATCCAGGATCAGGGCCCTGTAGGTCACCGAAATAGCCATATGCACGGGCTCGACAACCACCGCATATATTCCTATATTGACACACTCCACAGTTTCCCTTGAATTTCGCTCTATCCCTTATTTTTTTCAAAACCTCTGAATTTTTCCATATATCCAAAAATCTATTCTGCCTTATATTACCTATCTTTAGAGGTATAAAAACGCATGGATAGATATCTCCATTCGGCTCTAATGCTGCATATATCCTACCTGCACCACATCCACCAATGAATTCGGCTAGCGATTTTGTTTTTCCTTTTAAGTTTTGCATCGCCATTCTATCAGTAAAATGCGTTACTATAACAGGGCCATCAATCGACTCCATTGAAATCCTTGAAAATTGTGGGGCAGTTGAAAAAATATCAATTGGGCAATTTTTATCTAAAAGTTTTGAATATAAAAATTTTAGCAAATTTTCTCGTTCCTGTGGGCTTATATCTTGATCTGCTATATCCTTACCTCGTCTCGTTGGAATAAAATTAAAAAATATCATGCGATTTGGCTTTAGCTCATTTTCAACCCATTTGATAAAATCTGGTATCTCTTTGTAGTTCCATTTTGTGACTGTACAAGCAATGCATGTATCAATACCTGCAGCAATGCAATTTTTTATACCCTGACATGTTCTCTTCCATATTCCAGGAATACCTCGAAAACCATCATGTGTTTTTTCAAAGCCATCAAGTGAGATTTCAATATAATCAACAATCTTTTTCAACTCTTTTGCAATCTTTGGTGTTATAAGTGTTGCATTGGTTGCTATTGAAATATGAAAATCTTTTTCCTTTGCATATCTTGCAATCTCGAAAAAATCTTGTCTGAGCAGTGGCTCTCCACCTGAAAATGCAATTGCAACAACACCTGCATCTGCAAGCTCATCTATAATCTTTTTTGCCTCCTCTGTTGTCAGCTCATCAGGCAATGTATAAGAATTAGAATCTTGATAACAATGCTTGCATCTAAGATTGCATTTTTTTGTCAGATCCCATACAATAAGGAATGGTGCCGCTGTTGTTTGCGGTGTTTGAACCCCAAACTCGGCTATGCCTTTAACAACATTCACTATTGCACGCCTGAAATATGTCTTTTTAAGAAATGATTTAAGCTCATCTTCAGGTATATCAAAAATCTTTGATGCTTTTCCCAAAAATCTTGAGATAAAAACATAGGCAATCTTATCTCTAAAATCTAATTTGATGTCAGCGCCAGAATATACTAATAGCAAAACCTCCATTCTATTTACGAAAAATCTCAAAAACAATCTTGTTAATCTATTACCAAGCCAATTTTGCGTAATTTCTGCAATGGTTTCTATATCACTTGCTTTTTTCATAATAAATAGATTCAATATAAATATTAAAATTCATTGTCTCCTATTTTACCATCATTATTAAAATCAGGAAATATCAATTTATAACCAATCGGCAACTTTTTGTCATCTCCTATGTACGGATAATCAGGACATGATAAATCATTTAATTTACAGACGTAATTCCTGCATAATGGTACCCAATCGATACCAAGCTCTGTATTGCGTAACTCCTTTTTACATAGATTTGTTATATTATCACCTTCTTTAAGTCTATATTCAATTGTTCTCAATGTTTGCATTTCTTCATTTTTTTCTTTATATTCTAAAAAATCTTTTGAAAAAAAATACACTGACAAGCAAAGCAGAGTAGAAAATGCGATACCTAAACCTATGTTTGTATATTTTGAAGTTAGACCTTGTCCATTGAGATATTTTTTATCAGCAAAGTCATATTTCATAAGATAATTCTTATAGAAGGTTTATAAAGTTTACCATTCGAAATAATTTTAAACCAACATCAAATATAAATGATGGTAGAGTATGTTGTACTTGTCGATAAAAAAGATAATGTGATAGGTAAAGAAGAAAAGATAAAAGCTCATCGAGAGGGTAAACTACATCGTGCATTTTCCATATTCGTTTTCAGCTCAGATGGTAAACTTCTTTTGCAAAGAAGGGCTCTATCAAAATATCATTCGCCCGGGCTCTGGAGCAATACATGCTGCAGCCATCCAAAACCCGATGAAAAGCTTGAAGAGGCGATTCATAGGAGGCTTATACAAGAAATGGGTTTTGACTGTCCGCTTAAACCCACATTTAGCTTTATATACAAAATTAGATTTGACAATGGCCTATGGGAGCATGAGCTTGACCATGTTTTTATAGGAAAATTCGATGGACAACCAAAACCAAATAAAGAAGAGGTTGAAGAATGGAAGTGGGTAGATGTTGATGAACTAAAGCAAGATATGAAAAAACATCCTGAAAAGTATACATACTGGTTTAGGATCTGTCTGGATAAAATTTTAAAATATACAAGAGAATAGACATATTATTTAAAAATTAATTATAAAGTTGATATGAAGGTATATAGAAATTTAGGTCTTGTATTTATATTGTTAGGCATATTAGGACTTGAGAATTGTAAAAACCGAAATATCGAAAATCAATACTATAAAGGTTTTGCAACTGTTTGTACTGCTGACCCTAAATGTGAATGCAAAGAAAAACTTTATAATTATGAAATTAGCACCGAGTTTGATTTTAAATATGATGCAAAAACTTTGCAAAATATATTAAATGATAAAATGAAAAGATATCTTAATGATATTTGCACAAAAAAATTTGATAATTTTTTGATTAAAAATATTGAAATTGTATCGGTTAACGAACAAGACAAACAAACAAAAGAATACCCCATTTATAACTTGAGTATATGCGCTCAATCTGATGTCTTATGTTTAGGTATAAAAGAATATAAATAATTATTCAATTTTTATTCCCGTCTATATAAATCATCAACGAGCTTCTTTCCCGTTCTTTTTTCCCACTCTTCAAAACTTATGCCTTGTGACTCTTGATGTTTATCTCTATACCATTCTGGTATCACATTAAATGCACAGAAAGGTATAATTCGCCCATCTGTCATGGCATAATGTATACAGCATCTTTTGACCCGTTCGATGTCATAATTGTATTTATCCATAAAGTGCATCATACCAACAAAAAGCGCTTTATGATGGAATGCCCCGAGTGCAGTATAATCATGTTTCATCAATGCATTATAAATTATCGATGCAAGATTGAACCCTTTTGGTGATTTTTTCTTATCGATGAAAGAGCCAATCTTAAAGAGCATCTTTGCAGCCACAATATACTTCGACCTACCATTTTCAATCTCTTCTGCCTTTTCATTAAGATATTCTAGCAACCCCTCAACATCGACAAACCTTGTTATTGGTAGCATGTTTCCATTTTCATTAAAGATGTATGTTGCCATGCCACATGCAAAATGAGAGCTTAGGTCATATTGAGCCTTTTTAGTTATCGCCTCTACAAATCGTGTTATAGGATAGATTGTAGGTACAGGATAGAAATCATCCTCTGTCACCTGTCCATTTGTCTGCTCTTCTATCTTAGCTATAACCTCAGGTATGGTTATTCTCATCCTCTGTCTCTCTGCATTTGTTATCCTGCCAACAAGCGAAACAGGCTGGTAATTTACCCCTTTAACTATGTCATTGTTTTTAAAACCAAACCGCAAAATATCACCAATCTCATGGTCATTTATGCCTTTTATAATTGTTGGTACAAGCACAATGCTGTTTATACCTGCTTTTCTGCAGTTCTCAAAGAGGCCGCTTATCTCCCAATGATTTTTTGGATTAGTTTTTTCACTCACACCATCATAACTTAAGTATAATGTATTCACCCCTGCCTCTTTTACTGCTTTGGCAAGTTCAAGGTCTTTTGATAGCCTTATACCATTCGTATTAAGCTGTACATGGTCAACACCATACTTTTTACAAATTTTTATTATTTCTACCAAATCATTTCTCAATGTTGGCTCTCCTCCGGTTAGTTGTATCGCATTACATCTAACCGGCCTTTCATTGACAAGCATCTTTACCATTTCTTCTATTTGTTGCAAACTTGGTTCATAGACATATCCAACCCGACCTGCGTAAAAGAAACAATACCAGCAATTTAGATCACAACGGTTTGTCACAACAAGATTTGCAAGGGCCGTATGTGATTTATGAAGCTTGCATAGACCACAATCAACAGGACATATTGGTTTTTCTTTATTCACGTTTGGGTTCCATATCCCTTTTCCATCATGCGCAAATCGCTTTGCTTTTTTGTAAAGTTTATAAGAGCCCCAGTATAAATCATCAAATTTGCCATGTTCAGGGCATTTTTTCGTAATCCATACTTTTCCACCCTTTTCAAAAACTGTTGCCTTTAAGATTTTGTTGCATTCAGGGCAGATTGAACTTGTGATTTTCAAAATCTTCAATCTTGGCATAATTTTATTAATTCGGGATACTTAAATTTTATCTTTTGATATCTGTGTATTCCTTGAATGTGTCCAAATCAAAATATCTTACATTTTTTCCAAGCCTCTTTGCAAGGCTTATCGTGTTTTTCATATCACCTGTAACAGCGCCAAAAATCCACAATTCATCCACACGCTTCAGTAGCTCATCCATATCATTTTCTAATTCTGTTTTAAGACTTCTGATCTTATACCAGTCCTCGACAATTCCAGGATAAACTGGAACTGCATGCTGGTCTATCACAAACTTAGTAATTCTTATCCTGTGAGACATATTGGGCTTTGATAGCCCTATCAACACAACCTTTCTATTTTCCATTTTATATTTTTATCTCCTTCACATCAAGTGATATAGTTTTTATTTGTTTTGCTCTTGCTTTTTCTTCTAATATCTTCTCTGTCACTTCTTCATCATATTTGACTTCTTTCTCAGAAATCTCCTTTACTTTTCCATGCTCAATTATAAAGAATTTTAGTGGCTTTCCAATTTTCTTTGCAAGACAGACATCCTCCCATACCTTTTTATCAACAATTCCAAAAACCCATACCTCATCTGCTCTTCTTACCATTGCTTCTGTATTTTGTGCATCACGACCTGGAAAGTATTCCCCATGTATCTCAAGATTTATTGGTACAAAGCCTTTATCATAAACATAACGGCTTGCAATAATTCTTGCATCACTATCTGTTCTAATAAGCGAAGTATAAATAAATTTTTTCATATAAAATATACGCAAAACCTTCTTATATTTTTATCGCAACATGATGCTTGTTATGGCCCATCCTGCAAAAGCTCCGATAGGGATGATAAAGATCCATGAAAATAATATCTCTGCCATAGTGCGCCATCTTATACCAGCCCAACCAAGCCCATTACCCAAACCAACACCCATTATTGTACCAACTGTTATATGAGTTGTAGAGACGGGCATACCAAATATGGTAAAAACAAGAACGATAAAGCCTGCTACGGCTTGAATAATAAAACCATGAACAGATGAAAGCTCTGTTGATGTTATCTTTGTTCCTAAAGTTTGTATTACTTTTGGGCCAAACATTGCAATCCCTAATATAAATGCCACACTTGCAAAAAAAAGTAAAGGCAAAAACAATTCTATTTCACTCAAAATACCTACTGCATTAGGTATATCATTTGCACCGTATGCAAGGGCAAGGAGCATCACAGAGAATATTTGTAGTGTTGCAAATCTTCTCTCAATTGATTCTTTTTGCAGCATGCTTTTTATTCTGCTAAATACAATAACTCGCAAAATTATACAGGAAACAAAACCAAGAATAATGCCAAAAAGAGGGGATATTACCCATGATATAATGATATTGCCAAGTATCACATTATTCAATCGCGCACCTATAGAGAGGCTATAACCTATTATCACACCTATCAAGGTTTGTGTTGTAGATAAAGGTAAACCGCGCCATGAAGCCAGTCCAAGCAAAGTTCCTGTAATGAAAAATATTATTGTAGCAGCTGTGATATTAAGCCATGCAGATTCTATAATGCCTTTCCCTATTGTATTTATCACAGGGCTACTGAAAAAAAATGCTCCAATGAAACCAGCAAGACTTCCAATAACTATAGCACGCCTGATACTCATCACACGACTCCCCACAGCTACACCAAGCGAATTTGCTGAATCATTTGCTCCAATAGACCATGCCATGTAAAGTGCCATTGCAATGGCTATAAATATAAGCATACTTATATTTTGTTTTACAAAAATAATAATTGGAGAATTATGAAATTGAGATTTTGGAGGCCACCATTCTTTTTAAGCCCAGAGCAAGATGTTTATGAAAAGGTATTAGGATTTACAAAAGATGTTGTAATAGCAGTAGATGCTATGTGTATTTGTACCCGTGCATTTGTTTCAGGAAAAAGAGCAGATGTTGAAAAAGGTTTTAGTATCTTGAATAAAGCAGAAAACGATGCAGATAACAAAAGGCGGACAATAGAGATTATGCTTTTTGGAAAAAGATTTTTTGACAGAGAGGAAAAAGTTGAGATGCTTGAAAAGATAGATACAGTCGCTGATTATGCTAAAATGACAGCCCAAATTATGCTCAGCTTTCCGTGTAGAAAGATGGAAAAAGGAATTGGCCTCCATCTTATAGACATGGCTAATCACACATTTCATGCTACAAAGAATCTTGAAAGTGCTGTAAAATATCTTTATATAGACTGGAAGAATGTTTCGAGATATGTTGAGATGATAGAAAGGGAAAGGGAAGAGGCTGAAAAGGCATATAACAACCTTCTAAAAAGATTATTTGCATCAAAACTCAATGACAGACTGCTTATGATTATAAGAGATGTTGCCTATAGAATAGAGCGAACTATAACAACAGCAGAGGAAGCAGGGGATAGGCTAAGATTTCTTGCTGTAAAGCATGGATAATTAATGCTTTTATATTTTTATCAACAATATTGGTTTATGATAATTCCAATTAGATGTTTTACATGTGGCAAACCAATAGGCCATCTTTGGGAAAAATACAAGGCAGAGATTGAGGGTGGGAAAGACCCTAAAGAAGTTTTAGACAGGTTAGGGCTTGATAGATATTGCTGCAGAGCGGTTTTTTTGGGACATATAGAGCTTGTAAGAAGAACAGCAAGGTTTAAACGAGTTTAATATATCAAAAAGCATAAGATGCTTTCAGGCCTAAACAGCCCTTATAAAATTACATTCAGGATCTACCTCTACAAAATGTTTTGCAGTCATACCATATGCAGGACATTGATTTTCAGGGATGTTATCTATATATGCCCTTGGTGAATGAGCAACATCACAAACCCACCCTGGAATAATAGCATTGGATAGGCACGGACCTGCTGACAGGTCTGTGCCATTCTGTTTAACAGCCTGACATAATTGTATGCAAAGATTTGTAGCTTGCGCATCTTCTCCAGTGGTACAGCCACTTATTATTAGAACAAGCAAAATCAAGACCAAAACAAGATATAGTTTCATTTTAATTTTTGTTTTTAACCACCACATCCACCAGATGGGGTTGACCCTGAAGAGCTCGATAATGTTTGATTGCACTCAGCTGGTGGATTAACAAAACCCGAACATACAGCATTCTTATATGCTTCAGAAGACCTGCTACCAGAATACTCCTTTCCATTTATAATTAGTGTAGGTGAACCTCTTACACCATAAGCAGATGAGATATCATTATCTATGCCTATAAGTATCTTGCTCTCGTTGCCTTCTGCGCAAGTAATTATACCATCAACATTCAGAGACAGATTTTGCATTATTGATATTGAGCAATTCTTAACCTCTGGATCTTTACCTGCATATTGCCCACATTGTGCATTAAATTGTTCAATGTATGACCAAAACTTCTCAGGATATTTGTTCTGTATGCAAACCTGTCTCAAGTCTTCATTGACTTCATATTGACCGTGCAATGAACTGATGCTGCCATCACTATTTATATTGACTATGTATCTAACAATAAATTCTGCTTTATCTTTCAATAGCTCGACAACTGGTTTCATAAGGGTTTCTGCTTGAATACCATATGGGCAGAATGACATAACAAAAAGCTCTACAGTTGGCTTTTCTCTATCAGGCGCATCGAATGAGCCTGTTTGCGTTGAACCAGAAATGCTTTCATATATTTTGGCATATTCGCTCATATTCATCCCTCTAGCAAAAAGCATACCACTATCTGTGACCCATACAGGAATGATTTGGTTGCCAGCATTTGTTTGTATTGAGATATAGACATTATAGAGGCTTACAGGTGATGAGACATTTATGAGATGCGCCTCACCTTCGCTTAACAAATATTTATTAACAAAATCAACAACATCATAACCTATTTTATCATTGCTAATGATTTTACCTGTTATAACGGGGTTTAAAAAGTAACCTGCAACTAAACAAATTATTCCAACAATTGCATAGGCAACAACTTCTCGCATTATATGTTTTATAGCTTATCTTTTTAAAGCTTTGTTACCCTTATTGCCCTGACAGGACAGTTGCTTTCTGCTTCAGTAGAGCAACCTGGTTTGTCCAACTGAGCCTTTTTTACATGTGCCTTTCCGCCCTTCAATTCAAATATATCAGGGCATACAGATGCACACATCCCACAGCCTATGCATTTGCCCTTGTCAACTTCTACCTTGAATTTTGGCATAAAAATAATATATCAAAGGTAATTTTAATATCCAAATGATTTCAGCTTGCGAAATTTCTAGCTATAAGCTTTATTAAGCATGTTTGATGTCACTTAACATCACTTCACTGCTTTATATTGAACAATGTTTAGAAACCAATCAGGATTTGGGCATCTCATAAGAGCCCAAAACTCTAACCACTTCAATATCCCTGCCTTTTGGTGTCAGTTTGTATTTTAGCGAGTCTATACATCTTACCAAATCAGTATTGGCTTGATGTTCCATTATTTCCAGATAGAACATCTGAGGTTCGAGACCTTCTATTTCTACATCGTCCAATGCTGGCCTGGAATGTATCTTTGCAAGATTTAGGTTGTGATATGCTATTTGCTGAAGTATCTCTGCCAATAGCCCTGGTTTATCCATATGAGGAGTTATTGCTACCATTGTAAGATATCTTTTTGATGGGTCATACTCTTGCCAATTTTCTCTAGCAACAAGGTAGAAATCTGTAAAATTTGTTCTACGGTTCTTTTTATTTCCTATATCTTCTGCAATAATTCGTAAGCCATAGTTTTTTAATGCTTCAGAACTAGCAATCGCTAAGCCAGATTTCATTTCCGCTACTTTTTTCGCAGCTGCTGCTGTACTTGTAACTGGTATTTGTTTGCTATTTCTATAATAGCGCCATAACCATTCTGAACATTGCGCAAGGGCTTTAGGATGTGAGTATACCTCACCTTCATTAGTATTTTCTCTGTGAGCACCAATAGATAATATTATTGGCAATCTCTGCATCGCATTTATTTTGAGATCATTTTCATATATCAGATCTAAACATTCTTGTACCAGTCCTTCAAGATAGTTGTAATAAGCCATCACTCCCATATCTACTTCACACGAAGCCACGCTGGTTGCGACTGCTTGTAAAGATACCATTTCTACAAGTTCCGTTTCTTCTTTAATTTTTTCTGCAAGCATTTTTGTTGCTTGCCCAGTATATGTGTTTTCAGGACCCAAATAACCTATTTTTTTCATTTTTTACACCTCCGTATTTTATTTTTGTTAATTTATAACCGGATCTCTTTTTTCATTCCCAGGAAATAGGGTTTTTCAGACCCGAAAAGCAAGGGAACTTATTAAGAGATGTAGACAAATTTAGAAAAAGCTAAATACAAATTTTTGATTATATTTTTGCACCATATTTATTAATAATGATAAAATATTTAAAATTTTTGTTTTTCGGAAATTGCATTTCGATTTGAATGGTCCTGAATATTGATTTATTCTTCTGACACAAATACCGCTGCTGCTATAACCGTTGTCCATCTACCATTTTTGCATACAGCACTTTGAGAAATGTTGCCTGTGCTTATAACAAGATTGTCAACTTTGAAGACCCCTCTTTTTTTATCCCATGCTTTTTCGATATCTATCTCTTTCCCAAGAGTTGAGGCGAGCATCGTTACTGCCAAGTCCTCGGCATAATATCCTGCATCCTTTTCTGTCATGCCTGTGCAATGATGCTCGCTTATATAGCCATATATATCTTTTTTGCGGGGTCTTGCCCAACCAATTGCCGCAGCAATCAACCTTTTATTTTCATCAGAAGCCATTCTACTTATCACAAGATGCACAATCTGCCCTGGCTTAAGCATCTTGATTCCTCTTTCCTTAGGTATCACTTTGCAGTTTGGTGGAAGTATACTCGAGACGTTCACAAGATTATAGGGTGCTATGCCTGCATTCCTAAGTGCGAACTCGAATGAAGAGAGCGGGTCCTTACCTTCTCCTTTTCCTTTGGTAAAGAAGACATATTTTGGTACCATTAAATTTTATTGGTTTCTTATAAAATTAATTTTTTAAAACTTTCTTACAAAAAAAGAATGTGAAAATAGTTATAATCGCCCATAATGAAATCAGAAAAGAACATCCTGAATTAAAACACTATCCTGATAAATTAGAAAAAAGTTTTTCAGTATATGCTGATAAAAACCCATTTTATGATATAGAATTTATTGCATATTGTTATAGAGACGATAAACTTGAGAAACTTCACTCGGTTTGTTATACAACAAACTTAAAAAATCTGATGAATTTTTGTGAAAGATCATATATTGATGATCCTTCTTCCATCACCTATTGTGGTCTTTCTGAAAAAGAATATCTACAAATTAGAGATACGTTAAACAGAAAAAAAGAAAAAAATTATGACCAACTACATTTATCAGGTTTTGAAAAATCTTTAGAACTATGTTTTTCTAAAAATCCAAAATCGTTCAAATATGAAAATAGAAAATGATATCAGTGCGGATAATCTCATAGAGTTGGCAAATAAATGGAATTTGCATCTCCAAAATGTATATAAAGATTTTCTTGAGCTTTTCAAATCAAAATATGACATTTGTTTTGATGAGGAGATAGAAAAGGAGCTGCATATTTATATATTCTCTTCAAGGAACTACAATGAATTGCTTGAGAATTTGTTTGAATTTTGCAAAAAACATATATTGTAATAAATTGGATGATTTTAAGCTTATTTAGAAAAATAAAAAATTACAACATAATTATAATATGACTATTTTAAAAAAAATTCGGAACGAATTTATTTACGGTGGTCACCTTCAATCCTTGGGAACTGTAGCAATTGTTTATATTTCGTGTTTTCTGTTAAATGCTGGAATAGATTGGCTTATGTTATTTTCATGTTATTTGCTTTTTTACCCAATTTATTTATTTGACCGTTATCGAGGGCTCAAAATAGATGCGCTAACAAATCCTGAGAGAACAAAACACATTTCAAGCTATTTATCTTTGATACCAAAAATCCTTTGCCTCTCTGTCTTATTATTAATCGTTTTGTTGATTTATATTGGGAATTTCAAATTTCTGGTTTTCTCAATAATATTACTAGCTCTTGGATTACTATATCCAATTTATTTTAAAAATCTTACAAAAAGAATATTTGGCTTTAAAAACTTTTTTGTAGCTTCATTTTTTACCATAATTATCCTAATCCCCGTTATTTATTATAATTATCTATTTAGCACTTCTTTAATCATCCCATTGGCAAGCCTGATGTTGTTAGTTTTTATGAAAGCTATTTTGATGCAGATATCATTAGACTATAAAGATATAGAATCCGATAAAAAAATTGGATTGCTAACATTTCCTGTAATAATGGGCAAGAAAAAAACTTTAATTTTTTTAAAAATATCAAACTTGGTGTTGATGATGTTTATTTTACCTTTATTAATTTTTTTGGTTCATGGTCTTCCTCTTCAGATGGTATTATTGCTTTTAATCATTCCAATTAATTTTTACAGTTATTATTTAATGCAAAAACAAAATTATTTCGCCTATCTCTTTGCTGGTGGTGAGTTTATATTTTGGGGTTTTTTAATTTTAATCGCAGATTTGGTTTTGTAATCTAAATAAAGTAAATAAAGCGGGCATCCGAACTTCAAGAAAATACTTTATGTATAAAAACAAAAAATCATAAATTTAAGCTTTAAAGAACAATTATAAATAAGTACAAAAATATGAAAAGGCAGATTTGGTTTGTTTGGCTTTGTATATTTTTTATGTTGGGGATAGGGTTTGTAAAAGCTCCAGAACCTTTTGACTTTATTATTTTACCTCAAAATTATCAAATATTTAATACGAATATAAATTTACCTTTAAATTACACAATTGATGGTATAAATTTCACCATCTATTGTTGGTATAATATTACCACTGGAAATGCCTCATCATGTACTGTAAATGATTATAATTCATCAACAGATATTCTAATTCCTGAGTGTCAAAACACAACTTTCAATATAACTGGTGATGATGGTTGGTATTCAATAACACTAGTAGCAAATAATAGTTTAAATGAAAAAATATGTAATTATAGGAATTTTGCAATAGACACTACAAGCCCGAATATTACAATCCAACAGCCAATCAGTTATTATAACTATAGCACAGGACTTCTACTAAACTATACAATTGAAGATGCCGTAGCAGGTGTTGATATCAACACTTGCCGATTTTCAGTTGTTTATGAAAATGGAACAGTTGTTATAGATAATCAGTCTCTTCCAAATTGTGCCAATTCAACATTTGATGTTAGTTTTGATGGTAAATACAATTTAACCATTTGGGCAAATGATACTGTTGGGAATGTAGGAAACTCTACTATTAATTTCACCATCGATACAACAAAACCATATCTCATTAATGTAACCATTTTAGGTGGATACTACAATGGAACAGATTATTTCTTTTCACCAGCAAATCAAGATAATTTGTATGATAGGATAACTTTTACAGCAACAGCAAATGAAATTGTTAACTGGAGTAGGCAATATGTTTGGAATTCTAGTAATATAAGCGTGAAATATTTTGAAAAGGTGAATAATAACAGTTCTATTACTAAGGGCCCATGGGATTTAAATTTAACATTAACAACTGATGATTGGGCAATAGATGGTTATTATTTCATAAATGTTACAATAACAGATTTGGCAGGTAATTCAAATTCCACAGAGATACTTCATTTTTATGTTGACAACACACCCCCTGTAATCAACCTAATATCCCCTGCCAATAATACCTGGTCAAATAAATCAAGCAATGACCTCATCTTCAGCTTTTCTGATACATTCTCTCCAACTGCAAATTGCTCTCTTTACATAAATGGAACATTGAATCAAACAAACGAATCAGCCCTAAATAACACAGAAACAACCTTTTCTGTCAATCTTGTTGATGGCACGTATACATGGGGTATCACATGCAAAGACTTGGTAGCTAATGAGAATTCGTCAGAAACAAGGATAATTAATATCGATACCATTGCTCCACAAATTGCCTTTATCACCCCAACACCTGATAATGGCTACAAGCAGACAGAAAAAAGCTTTGTTATAAATGTCAGTCATAATGAAAGTAATCCTGACAGGATTTCAATCTATTTGAATTCTACCCTTGTATGGGAAGGCTCTTATAACGGCTCAAATGGTTTTACAAACTGGACATTCACCAATTTGACTGACGGGGTATATAGCTATTATGTCTGTGTCAATGATGGTGCTGGAAACCAAAACTGCACAGAAACAAGAAACATTACAATTTATACAGCATCGCAAGGTGGTGGAGGAGGAACAAGCGGATCTTCTTGGTTTGGCGGCGGAGGTGGTGGTTCTATACAGTCTATCTGTCAATCAAATTGGACATGTACTGTATGGTCAGAATGTGTAAATGGCACGCAAACAAGAACATGCATAGATGCTAATGAATGTAAAATACCTACAACAGATAGACCTACTGAGATCCAAAATTGCACCGAACCTGTGAAGGTATGGACATGTGAGCCGAGCGAGACAACATGCTGTGAACTTGGTAAGATCCGTTGTATCAATGGTATTTTGGAACAGTGCAGCAATTATACATGGCAGTTCTTCCATTCATGTGCAAGTGGAAGATGTGCTGATGAAAGGTCATGCGAATCACAAATTGGTGGATTTACAGGTCAAGCCATTCTTGGCAATCCGTCGTTCCTTTCATTGATAGCAGCTATCTTAGGACTTTCGATTTTGACAACTTTGCTTATCCTGAGAAGAAAAAGGAAAATAACTACCTATTATCCTTAAGTTTCATTCTATATTTTTCAAAAATCTCTTTTAGAGTGTTTATCTCATCATTAGTCAATCCTTCTCCAAACTCAATCTCATCACCAACCTGGGCAGCTGTTATAACCCTGTTTTTAAGTTTATAAAAATTATATTTCCTACCTTCCCTATGATAGCCATCAGCACATTCATTTTCTATTCCGTTATTATTTTCCTTGCAAAATTGATATATACCGTTGAAACCCTTTCTTATTTTGTATTTCATACATCATAATATGATGCGAAAAATTTATTAATCTTTACCCCAATTCAGCTAATGAGACCAAAGCCTTATCAGGTATTAGAGTTCAAGAATGGCATTGCAAAAGTGCTGCATAGAAATGAAAGAAGGATTGTTTTTAGCATTCATAAACTAAAAAGAGGTGACTGGGTTATTTGTCACGATGAGTTTGTTCTGAAAAAAATATCAAGGCAATTCGGCGAGAGGTTGATGCGTGAATGGATGGTAAACAACTTTTCTACCGCTACGCCCTAAGTTGTATAAGAGATGCTGAATTAGAGAAAAGGATAAATAATATAGAAAGAGAAATCCTCCTTGAACAAAAGGCTGATGACAAACTTTTAGAGAAGGCATTCCCTCATGCATGGCAAGGGGCGAAAACAGAATCAAAAGGTATTAGCTGTCAGTCTGTTAGAAGATATTTTTGGTTTAAACATAATAGCGCACAATGCAAAAGGCCTGCATGCATCGCCTGGCCTGCGCAAGTTAAAGAAAAAAAGAATGATGGATGGTTTGTTGAATTAAAACCAATCTGCAAGGTTATGTGGGTAAGAACTGATTTGAAACTTAAAACAGGTGATTGGGTAATTGTGCATAGACAGGTTGTTGCTGAAAAGGTGAGTAAAGCGGATGCAGATAAGGTAACGAAATTCTTAAAAAGCTTATTTTTATAACATCTTATGACCTGTGTGATAAATCTAGAAAAGGATGACATTAGATATATGATTACATGTAACAGGCTTCCAAATTTTCCAAATCCGGAAAGTTATAAAAAGTTTTTGGGATTGAAGGATATCCTATACAACAAATACTGGAATGGCGATGTTTACATGGAACTTTCCCATATGAAAAATACATTTCCCATACTTTATGACCTTCTTAATAGAAAGTGTATCAATTCAATCACTGGATATTTTGAGAGTTCTGAGAAAGAAAGGATACATCATAATAATGGCTTTGACGATGCATATATTGGAATATTGCAAGCTATGGGATATGACAATAGCAAGATCAAAAGCCACATCAATGCATGCACTGTAAAAGCAGGATTGATAAAAAAGGGCTCTGTTACACTCCTTGAGCCATTTGGTGAGGCAAGTTATCCTGCCTTTTCTAATCCATTCCAAATATCGGGAAAATATGCCATTTTCCATGGTATATGGGATGGGCTGCCCTGTGCCATAAAAGAGATTAAAAAATCAGACATCGACAGATTTGACCTAAGAAGTCTCGCATTTGAGCTCTAAAGGAATTTTACAACAAAGATTATAAGAATCAATATCATCAAAAATACGCTGAAAAGCATCTCCTTTGTCCCACCTGTTACAACATTTCCTGTTACCCTTATTCCGAATGGCCAGAATGGTGCTATGCCAACAGGTGTCATGCTATCTATTATTAAATGGCTTGCAAACCCTATTAAAAATGCAAGGCAGTATTGCGGATTCAATATAAAAAATGCATATCCTAAAAAGGCCCCTATCCACAGATTGTGAAGAAGCTTTCTATGAAGGTCTCTGATTTTTATATCAATGTCGGGTAAAAGGGCACCAAACAGGGTAAAGGTAAGTAAAAATGGGTCTATAGGATAGAAAAGCCATAGAAAGAGGAAAAGTAAGATTGCAGATGTGATGTGGGTTGGCTTTTTCATATTAAATCTTGATGATTAAAAAATAAATTATGAACTTGAACATACTTCTTCTTGGCTTAACGAGTCTGATTACAGATGCAAGCTCTGAGATGATAGCACCGATATTGCCAATGTTTATTGCCAGTTTAGGCGGTTCAGCCCTTGCAATTGGTTTGATTGGCGGGCTTGGGGATTGCCTGGCCGCACTGTTGAATGTTTTGTCAGGTTGGTTTTCAGATAAAATAGGGAAGAGGAGGGCAATTGTTGGTTGGGGTTATGGCCTTTCAGCTATTGCAAAGCTGCTTTATCCTGTTGCATCAAGTTGGGCTTCTATGCTTTTATTGAGGCCTTTGGAAAGGGTTGGAAAGGGGATAAGGGATGCCCCTCGCGATGCTATAATTGCACGGTCTATGAGGATATCTAAAAGGGGTAAAGGTTTTGGCGTTCATCGAGCCCTCGATACATTAGGTGCAATCCTTGGCTCTATTCTGGCATTCCTCCTTATCTGGACCTTTGCGCTTGGCTTTCAGCCCATCCTATGGCTTGCTGCTGTTATTGCATTCTTTGCGCTCATACCTTTGATATGGGTAAAGGATGTGCCAACAAGGCCTGTCTCGTATTCCTTGTTTAAAGGCATAGCAAAGATTCCTACAAAAGCAAAGGCATTTATTGCAGTTTCAGGTATATTTGGCCTTGCAAATTTCACATACATGCTATTTATCATAAGGGCCCAGGCTGTCTTTCCTTCACAGTTCTCTATCCTGGGCCCGATAGGCCTCTATATAATCTTCAATCTCGTATATGCAATGGCATCAATACCTGCTGGTATGCTATCTGATAAATTTGGAAGAAAATACGTAATAGCGCTTGGTTGGGCAACTTTTGCAATAGTATGTCTTGGTTTTTCTTTTACCAAAAACTTAATACTCTATGCTATCCTCTTTGCATTATATGGCCTTTCATTTGCATTTACTGTAGGGAATCAAAGGGCATATGTTGCTGATTTGAGTGCAAATCTCAAGGGAACTGGTCTGGGCCTGTTTCATACAGCCACAGCCTTTGCAACGCTTATAGGTTCTATCATAGCTGGTGTTTTGTGGCAGGCAATTTCACCAGAATTTGCATTTTTATATGGCTCGGCTTTAGCCATTGTTGCACTGATAGGATTAGTAAAATGTTAGCTATCTAATCTTTTTCCTTATTTCTTTTGCCTCTCTGACCCTTGCTGATTTGTTGTTGGATGGCTTTTCTTTCTTTGATTTTATCATCTTTCTTGCCTTTGCTGCACCAAATACTGCAACAATACCTACGATAAATCCACCTATACCTGCAATACCTGCTGGATTTGCAATTATCAAACCTATCAGGCCACCGATACCAGGCTGTGCACCTGCTTGACAATCTGCTGAACAGTCTTCGTTAGGTTCACATATACCATCACCACATACAGGACCTATTGAGATGCTTGGCTGTCCTGTAACATTAGATACATTAGTAACATTCGTTACATTTACTGTAACATTAGATACATTAGTAACATTCGTTACATTAGTTGTTACTGTTCTTATGTACCATCCACCACCTGCGTAGCCACCATATCCACCTTTTCTATTGACTGTTATGTTTATCTGGGCCCAGGCTGTCTTGTTACTGTTGCTCACATCAAGCCTTGTTGTGTAGACAGCAGGGGATGTGTATGTGTGACTTATCGTATTTCCATTTGTTGTTGTGTTGCCATCTCCAAAGTTCCATGTGTATGAAGAAGGCGTCATTCCTGATACTGTTGCTGTGAATGTAACTGTTAGTGGTGCATAGCCAGATGTTGGGCTTGCAGACAGGCTTATGCTTGGTATCTCTGATGGGTTTGTGATGTTCATGCCTGTTTCATTTGAACACCAGTTTATGCCACATATTGTTCCATTGATGAGTATGCCATTCTCGATCCATGCATCGTATAGGCTAACATTTGCAAGGGTTGAATTGATGACCACTGAGTTTGTTGCATTGACATTGGTCAAGTTTGAAACTGTAACATTTGTGTTGATCAGATTTGAATCTGTGATTGTAGAATTGTTCACCATCGAATCTATCAAGTTCGAGCCTATTATGTTTGAATTGTTAGTTACATTTGAGTTGCTAAGGTTTGATGCTCTAATATACGCATCAGTTACTGATGCATTCACAAGTGTTGAGTCATAAACTTCTGATCTTGTAATATTAGACCAGATTACACGTGAGCCATTGACAGTTGAATTTATGATTCTGAATCCTCCTTCAAGATAGTTGTTTGTTACATTACTTCTTGAGATGAGCCATGGCCCTGTTATATTCCATGTGTTAGGCTCAGTAACATATGATCCTATTTCTCCTGGGAACGGTGAGCAAGGTATGTTCTGGTTTATAATTTCTATAACTTTTGTTGGATCATCATAATCAGTTATGATTATACTGCATATGTTTGAATTTTCTATCCTAAGAACGCCAACTGGTACCTGTATGTTAACATTTACCAATGTTGAGTTTGTTATGTTTGCCCTGTTTGGATTGCCTGTTATGTTTGAATTGTTTATAGCTGGGCAATCTCGTATTATTGTATCATTGATATTGACCAATCCTGCAGTTGAATTGTTTGGATAATAAACACCATCTATCCATGAATTGTATATCCATCCTGTGTCTGTTGGTGGGACTGCAGTCACATTTGTTATTGTGCTGACTGTGTCTGTCACGCTTGAATTATCAGCATCTATGGCTGTGACATTGACTGTGTAAAGACCTGGATTGTTTGCCATAACCGTCAGCGTAATTGTGCCTGTCTGACTTGCATTTAGGGTTATTTGAGATTGGCTAAGCTGTACAGAATCAGCGCCATTGATATTGTTGAACGTTATGTTATATGTGTTGACAGTACTGCCTGTGTTATTAATGTAAATTGTATAGTTTGCAGATTGACCAGGAACAACTGTTTGGTTTGTTGGCACTGCCCATATATCAACGCCATATGTTGGTGGAAGGGCTGTGATTTCAATGACTATAGAATCTGTATCTGTAAGGCCACCGCTGTCTGTAACAGTGAGAGTGATGTTATGCACACCCACTGGCAATGCAGATGTTGAAAAGCCAACACTTCCATTTACATCTGGTGGGTTGTTGTTCAGCAAACCACTAATATTGCTTGTCCAAGTTATTGATAAGTTAGTGTTTGCTGTTTCTGCATCTGTAGCGAGACCTGTGAAATTGATTAAAGTGCCTGAAATATATGATGAACCAGTTGATGGTGCTGTTATAATTGCATTTGGTGGTGTGTTAGGAACTGTTGTATTTACTGTAAACCAAACTTCAGCAGAGCCGATATTACCAGCGTTATCAATTGCATAAACTATGATATTGTGCGTACCATCACCAACGGTTATTGTGGTGTTTGGTGTGAATGTTACATTACTTGCACCATCTAAGCTGTACTGCCATATGCTCACTGGCTCATTCGCTGTCACATTTAATGCGATGTTTGAGGTTGTATAGGTTGTATTTTGCGGTGAAATGATATTAACAGTAGGGGCTATAAGGTCAACTGTTAGTGTTCTCTGAACAGAAGAACCTACAATACCTGCTGTTGTGTTAGCATATACCCTGTATGTATAAGTTCCGCTGACTAGCCCAGATTTTGCTATATTGCAACTTACTGATGTTCCTGTACCAACCTTGGTCATGCTCTCGTTAACACCATTCCATTCTATCCAGCATGAATCTATGCTCATTGAAGTATGAGTAATAGTTGCATTTATTGTGACTGAGTTCTGGTTTGTTATATAACCATCTGCTGGTGTTGGAACAACAAACTGCACAACAGGCGCATTTGTGTCAATTGTAAACCAAACTTCAGCAGAAGAGCCTAGATTGCCTGAAGTGTCATTTGCCCACACCTTCACATAATGTTGACCATTTGCAAGAGGACCTATGCTTGTATTTGCACATCCTGGTAGAGTTGTGTTGTTGCCATCAAGTTCATACCAGCAAGTATCAAGATTGGCATCTGTTGCTGTATAATTGAGAAGTATTGTGTCAGTTGCATATGTTGTGTTCTGTGGTGAAATGATGCTAACAACTGGTGGTGTGACATCATTTATTTGTAAGGTGAAGATATTGCTATCCGTTGCTTCACCATCTGAAACTGTTATGTTTATGCTATAGATGCCTGCCTGTGCCTCTATTGGGGTGAAGTTTATTAGACCTGTTGAAGCATTTATATCAAATAGACTTGTGTTGTCTGACCATACCAGGCTGTCACCATCAATGTCTGTTGCATTGAAGTCGTATGTCCAAGCTGTTCCATCAGCGTTCTTGGTTTGAAGGGATAATATAGGATTGATTATTTGTGGGGGTGAGTTTTCAATATCTTTTACAGCTGTTATGTTTCCAGTTGAGAATGCTGTGCCATCGTATGCACCTGCAATCACCAAAACATCATCATTTTTATTGCAACCTGCTGATGCTGAGCAATTAAAAATGTCATTTGTTGACCATGTTTGCAGCACAGCACCTGTAGCATTGTTTCTGAATTCATAATAATAAGTTATTGTATCGCCTTCCACATCGGTTGAACCTGATGCAGTAGCTACTAGTATTGAGTTTTTGTATGCAGGTGTTGGGGTAATAGTTAAACTTGTTGGGGCAGTTGGTACATCGTTGACTGGATTGACTGTGATTGTAACAACTGCAGGGCTGCTGTTTGTTTGGCCATCATTTGCAACGTATGTAAAGCTGTCAGTGCCATTCCAGTTTGCAGCTGGTG
>JAVZYR010000011.1:0-21898 GCA_038999435.1 Candidatus Aenigmatarchaeota archaeon
GCTTGAGAGGACAAAGGCGGACATCACACCAGTCATAAAAAAGGTCATTGCAGAGCATCAAAAGGCAGTAGAAGATTACAAAAAGGGTCAAGAGAAGGCAATAGATTTCCTTGTTGGCAAGGTTATAGCAGAGACGAAGGGCAGGGTTGATGCAAAAGAGATAAGAGAAATGCTTAAAAAGTTTATCAAAAAATAGTATTCCTTTCTTTTTAAAATCTTTCTGCTAAATTATTAATTGATGGCAAACAAAAGGCCAAACAAGGTTTATGCATATGCAGTCATATTATTTTTAGTTTGTTTTGTTTTCCTATTTACAACCTTAACGGGCTACATGGCTGGCTATATAGAATATGTCAGTCTTTCAAGCGATTTCCCAGACATAAACTTTCAAGAAGTAAACAGGGAATTGATGGCATTCAGCAAGGACAATGTAGCAGTTGAGCTACAGGGACCGAGGATTGCTGAGAATAGGATAATAAGGGTTGTACAGGATACTGTTTATGTAAAAGGTATAGATTTTGATTCAGCAACTGTTTATGTCGAGCATGGCCCGCTTGGAGCCGTATACACAATTCCAAGTATTTACTATTGTGCTGATGCGGATTTTGACCCTGACACAATGCAGTGCGCAGATTGGCAGGTCCTGACAGAGAAAAAGGTTATTGAGGTATGCGAAGGACAGACTATAGGAGAGGAAGGATTAACAGAAGAAGTTATTGAAGGTGTGTCTATACCGGAAACAGAAGAAGCTGAGCAAATAACCCAAACTGAGGTGCAAGAGACAGAGGGTTTAGAGGAGGTCGAAGGCATGCAAGGGCCAGAGCTGACAGGAGAATTGATTGGCATGGAATGGCAGGAAGAGAGCGGAGCTGAAGCCATGACTGAGTTTGAAGTAAGCAGTGAAGAGAGGGCTGGTTGTAAAAACATCACTATTGATGTGCCTGTGAGACCGCAGTTTAACGAAAGTCATTACTGGTTTTCTGTCGCGCACTTCACTGCATATTATGTCAACTCATCGGGTGGGGATTTCCCAAACATCACTGCATGTCTTGATGCAATCAACGAAACAGGCGATAGTTGTTATATAAACGAGCCAGGCGAGTATGTGATAGAGAATGAAACATATTACTCCATCTCAGATCCTGATGGTGATGGCGTGATAAACCTTGTTGCTGATGATATTATCCTTGACTGCAATAACTCGATTATAGAACGAAAATTATTTTACAGAAATGATACAGGTATATTGGCAAAAGACAGAAACAACATAAAAATCCAAAATTGTATTGTCAGAAATTATGACTATGATGTGAATGTAACAGGTTCTGCTTCATGCAGCTTGATGTCAAATAACATTAAAAATGCCTACTTTACGAACTCTGAATTGTGCAATTTGTCATCCAATACATTTTGGAATGCCTTTATCACAAATTCACAGGGCTTTACACTTACATCAAATAATATCAGTGACAACTTGCGCATTTCAGGGGATGACATAATCTATTACAATCACGCAATCGACCTGAGCAATCTTCTCAATGGCGGTCTGATTTACTATAACCTTTCTGTTTCTGATTATATATATTCAGGGCTGACAGCAAATTGGCTCGTCTGTGTTAATTGCAGCAACATAAGCATTGTTGACAGCAATATCAGCCATCAAGGAATATTCCTTGGCTGGACAAATACAAGTTTGATTGCCAACAGCACAGGTACATTTTGGGGCAGTAGCGAGACAGGAATAACACTTTTCAGGAGCAGGGATGCTGAGATTTCAAATTACAGGTCTGGTAATATATCAGCAATTGGTTCAAGCAGTCCAAACCTCAGCTTTTTCAGGTATGGCATTCTTTTGAATGAGAGCATTAATGTAAGCATAAAGGATGATACCCAACTTGCTTATGCCTATCTAAACTATACTCCGGGTAATATCATCAGCTATATTCTGTATCTTGTGAACAGCAATAACACCATCATCAACAATGTAACAGCAAAGGGGTGGCAATTAGAAGGTTCTTTTGAAAATACATCCATATTAAAGCTTGTGAATTCACACAACAACAGCATAAATAGTTCATATTTTTACTACAGTGCATCCAGTACAATTATCATAAATATGACCAATTCTTCTGACAATAACATATCAAATTCTAATATAATTACAGCAGGCTCTGGAGCTTGGGCTAAAGGGATTGCGCTCAGTATGTCAAATTCGCACAGGAACGTATTCACTAACAACATAATACTGGGTAAAAATTCGCATACTGGAAATCAGTTATCACCACTGCCAGGATGTGCACAGATTGCTTATTCGCAAAACAACACATTCATCAACAACAGCATGGAAGGTACTTATGGTGCTTATTGGGCTGCAGGTGCTATTTATGTCACAAATTCACCAAATACCATATTTATAAACAACACGATAAACTCTTCATACAGTTCAGCTGTTGCATGGGACCTGCCAACAATCAGGTTTTCTTCTTCACCTGGATGTGTGATGGAAGGAAACAATCTAAGCAGAACCAGTTCAATAGGCGTAATGATAGAAAATTCAGGCAACCTTACACTCTTGGGAAATAACATAAACCGTTCAGTTGTTGGTGGTCTTGTCATTCGAGGTTCTTCATTGTCACATTATCTGCACACAATTTCTTCTGACAACCTTGTTGGAGGAAAGCCTGTTTATTACAATCATTCAATATCAGACCACATCTTCTCAGGCCTTGACGCAGACATGATTGCCTGTGCAAACTGCAGTAACATAATCATAGAAGACAGCAATGTTAGTCGGGATGGCATAAGGTTGTGGTGGACAAATCACAGCCTGATAAACAACAGCTTTTCAAATGATACATGGGAAGGTATGGTGCTTTACAAGTCGCGAAACATAACAATGATGAACAACCAGATAAATAAAAGCAGATATAGAGGCCTATCAATCACTGGTGATACAATAGAAGAGGTTTGCCACACAATCGACACAAGCAACCTTGAGGATGGTGTTCCAATACAGTATGCATGTGGTCAGAGCGATTTAGTATATGAAAATCTTGTAATTCCGTATCTTGCCTGTGCAAACTGCACAAACCTTATAATCAGGAATTGCACATTTGCAAATGGAACAGGTCTGAATATATGGTTTTCTGACAATGCATCTATCTATAACAACACATTTGACAATTTCAAGATGATATCTCTTAAAAATCATACCTGCAATGTCTTTGAAAACAATACAATAAAATCTCAGTCCATAACAGCGCCTGGCGCTAATTTCATAACGCAGAATAAACTTGTATTTTCAAACATAAGTTCATGCAAGATATACAACAACACTATATATTCCTCTGCATCTGAATTCATAGGCACCAACAGTCTTGTTTTAGAAAAATCAAGTGGAAATCTCATAGATTCGAACAGGCTCATTGGCCTTCGTTGCCATGGCATACTTCTGTCTTCTAGCCCAAACAACACAATCTCCAATAACATTGCAAATACAACAATTCCAATCGGCGGTAGTTGTTATGGTTTTTATTTGTCATCACAATCTAACAATTTAGTAGTTTACAACAACACAGCCATTGGGGCAACAACGACAAATGCAGCAGGGTTTGGTTGTGGTTCAAGCAATAATCTCAACATATCTTTCAACAATGCAACCAAAAACTACTATGGCTTCTCAATAAATGGATGTCAAAATTCAAACATAACTGATAATGTTGCTAATAACAATACTGCCACAGGATTTGTGATTTTTACTGTCTCAACTGATACTAAAATAGCAAATAACAATGCAAGCTCCAATTCTTATGGCTTTTCTTTTTCTTCCCCAGGCCTTATTATAGAAAACAACACAGCTGATAACAATACCTATGGCTTTACTGTGGCAGCGGCAAACAACCTTACCAACAACACAGCCGTGGGCGGAACTTTGGGTTTCAACATATCCTTTACAGCTCCAAACTCAAACCTCACAAACAACACAGCGCTCAAATCTACTTATGGCTTTTATATTTCAGCCCAAAATACAACACTTGTTGGCAACATAGGAGAGAACAACTCATATGGCTTTTATTTATCGGAAAGCAGTAGTGGCAGTGTGCTGAAGGGCAACACGGCAAAAAATAGCACAAGCCAAGGTTTTAGTTTGTATTATACGAAAAACGTAACACTTGAGGACAACATAGCAATAGGCATACCTCGGGGTATATATACATTTAATACAACTGATGCAAAAATTCACAACAGCAACATCACGGGATGTGACTGGAGCATTGTGCTTGGAAATTCTTCCAATATCACAATGACTGATAATATCGTCACAGATAGTAAATATTATGGCATTTTTGTTAATGGAAATGCACCGTATCACTTTGCCCACACAATCCCAACATCAAATACAATCAATGGCAAGCCTGTCTATTATAATCATTCGCTATCCAATTATGCCTTTGATGGGCTTGATGCAGGTCATATAGAATGCGCATTCTGCAATGGCGTGAACATAACAAATTCACAGGCAATTGGTGATGGCATAATCCTGCGCTTCTCAAACAATAGCAGGATTGAGCAATGTGATGTTTCAACAACATATAGTTCGCTTTGGGGCTATAAGCTTGAAAACACCTCAATAAACAATTCTGTATTTAATTATAATTCAAATATTGAATATTCTAACAACACATTCATCTCCAACTCCACCTTCCAAAACTCCTCAACAGATCTCCGTATCTTCCGTGTCAACAACACCTTCATCTCCAACTCCACATTCCAAAACGCCTCAAGAGGCCTTTCTGTTTCTTCTTCCAACAACACCTTCATCTCCAACTCCACATTCCAAAACGCCTCAACAGGCCTTTATGTTTCCTCTGCCAACAACACCTTCATCTCCAACTCCACATTCCAAAACGCCTCAACAGGCCTTTATGTTTCCTCTGCCAACAACATCTCAATTGATACAAGTAGATTTTTAGACAGCGACAATTGTATCTTTGCATCACCAAAAACAGGTTTCTTAACAAATTCTAATTTCAGCAACTGTATCACCTCCACGATAACAGGAAGTTGGCAAGATTCAAACATAAGTGGTAACAAGATTGAAAATTGTGGAGAGAGTGTGGTTTCACTCACGGTTAATAATTCAATAATATCATATAATAACATTTCAAATTGCAGTTCAACAGTAATAATAATACATTTAGACGGGAGTGGGATTGAGTTTTCTAATAATATATTCGAAAATAGTTCAACCATGGATTATTTCGTGGATTTGGCAGTTAGTCCAACAACAACATTAACAAACAATGTGAGAAAGAACTTATTTAGAAACATAACAGCCCTTGTCATATTATATATCGAAAATAGTCAAAATATAAGTGTGGAGGATAATGAATTTATTAATAACACAGCCAGCAGTATACTTACACTTTGGGCAGTAACTAATAGCACGTTCTCTGGAAACTATTTCAATAACAGCCCTGATAGTGTAGATTATTCAATCGTGATTGGGGATACTGACACCACTAACAATGTTTTCCATCACAACTACTTCTACAATAGCAGTATTTTACATGCATTTGCAGAAGAGCCAGGCAATCATTTCAACATCACAGGCTCTGGTGCACAGGGCAATTACTGGGATGACATAGGCAATCTGCAAATATATGATATCGATGGCGATGGCTATGGCGACAGTGGGCCTGATTATCCATATTCAAATGCAACAGGCGGGCGGGTCAGCCCAAATGTAGTTGACTGGGGCCCGATATTGGAAGAAGATGTGACGCCACCACAAATTACAATCATCTCACCTGAAAACATTACATATTGCTCATCATCGCTATGGGCAAACATAAGCTGCAATGAGCCATGTAATTGGGCTGGATATAGCCTTGATGGACAGCCAAATGTCAGCATGTCCAGTACTGATTACTGGAATTGGTCAGCATATTTAACAGGCTTGTCAAATGGTCAGCACAATATCACATTCTGGGCTAACGATACATCAGGGAATATGAATCAGTCCGATTATGTGTGGTTTAGCATTGACATCTCTGGCCCGTACTGGTCTGGCAATATCACAGCACCGGCAAGCCCAACCACATATCAACCAGGTAAAAACTATCAATTCAATATCACTTGGACAGACCCAAACAGCATCGACACAGCGCTTATACGCGGAAACTTCACAGGCACGATGCAGAACTATACACCAACAAAGGTAGGGGATGTGTACAGCATAACCATTGCAGACCTTGCTGCTGGGACATATGCATGGGGTTCATGGGCAAATGATAGTATATGCGGAAATTCAAACTCAACACCGGATTGGATATATTTAGTGAACAAAGCCGAAACTATTTTAACACTCTCAGCACAACCTGCCTGGTCAGTAACATACGGCACTCAAACAAACATAACATGCTCTGCAAACAACAACGAAGCCCAGATAGCCCTATACAGAAATGACAGCCAAGTTGCATCTGGCTATGGCCTTGTCTATGAAAGCACAACGCTCGCAGCCGGCCTTTGGAACTATACATGCAACACATCAGGTTCACAGAACTGGACCGCTGCATCTGTCTCAAATCTGCTTAATGTCACCTTAGCTGATACAAATCCACCAGGCATTATATTTATCACACCAACACCTACAAATGCATCTTATCGCAACATCAATTGGGTATATATAAACATCTCTGTTACAGACGATACTTCTAACATAGATGCATGTTGGGTTGAATGGAATGGAAGCAACTATACAATGACAAAGGTGGGTTCTGGCCTGTCTGTAACATGCTGGTACAACATGACAGACCTGGCTGATGGCATATATAGCTACAAAGCATGGGCTAATGATAGCGTCGGCAATGTTGGCTTATCCGAAGAAAGGATTGTGACAATAGACACAGAGCCACCAAAGATATTGAATGTCAGGGCAGAGTCTATAACAACGAGTTCAGCTGTTATCAAATGGGATACTGATGAGGAAGCAAATGCAACAGTACGCTATGGCAAGACACAGGCGCTTGGTTCTGTGAGAAGCAACAGCTCATTTGCTCTGAATCATACGATTGATTTGGTGAATCTAGAATCAGGCACGCTTTATTATTACAATGTCAGTTCGTGTGACCGTGCAGGCAACTGCAATATGACAGGTCTGTACAACTTCACAACAAATATATACATACCACCAAGACCACCAGCTGGAGGGGCTGGACCAAGTATATCTTATCTGCATATAATCGTCAATGTCACACCCCAAGAAGTCGTGATAAGTCCAAATATAATTGTGCTATTTGAGGTTGTTGATTTCGATAGCTTGACGAGAAGCCTGAGATGGACAGGTACTGATAAAGGCAAGGTGACATTCACAATACAGGGCATGGCTATAGAATTACCGCTAAACAAAAGGGTTGATATAGACCTAAATGGCGATAATGAAAATGACATATGGATAACCGTCACAAGGATTGATGCAACCGTGACATTCCTTATTGCAAAAATACCAAAGGAAATTCCAGCACCGCCTGAGATAATATGTCAGCCAGGTGAGAGAAGATGTGAAGGCAGGGAATTGCAGGAATGCGGCAGAGAAGGCACAGAATGGAGAACACTTGTGATATGTGAATATGCATGTGTAAATCTAACATGCCTGGTCCCGCCTGTAATACCAATAGGACCTACAGCAGCACCGCCTGTTGAAATAACGTCCCTTGCAATTGCAATTGCATCTATAGCCATATTATCAGGCATATTCTATGCAAAGAGAAGGCTGAGAAAAGGGCTTGCTGATGTAATGAAGGATGTCTATGGCATGATTAAACAAGGGAAAACAGATTACCAGATAAGAAACGCTCTACAAACAGCTGGCCTGGGCACAAGGACTATTGAACTTATCTTGCAAGAAATGAGGAGCAGGCCAAATAAGATAGATGCAATGATGGGGTGGGTTCAGGAGCAGATAAAGGCTGGAAAGAGTAAGAAGGAAATAAAGAAACAGCTAATGCGCGAAGGCTGGCCAAAAGAGATGGCAGAGATGGCAATAAGAGATTAGATTCTATAGATCAGGAAACCAAATAGTACACCCTGCTGGAGAAGTGTCCTTGTTTTGGTTTTGGTCTATAGGCGTGATTATAAAGACCTCCCATCCATATATAGTGATAGGAATCTCAAATGTGCAATCAAATCTTTCTCTTATTCCTAATGGGCCACATCTTTCTATAAGCTCGTTATCTGTAAATGATTTTATAATGAGATTATCAATTCTTGCAAACTCTAATGTTTTAACACCCCACACACCATTGCAAGGATATTCAAAGTTTGTATTTAAAGGATTGAA
This sequence comes from Candidatus Aenigmatarchaeota archaeon, assembly GCA_038999435.1. Classification (GTDB taxonomy): domain Archaea; phylum Aenigmatarchaeota; class Aenigmatarchaeia; order QMZP01; family QMZP01; genus QMZZ01. Next base: position 8,342 of record JAVZYR010000011.1, read on the forward strand.
TATATCATTTTCTGCAGAATAGTAGTCCCAACAATCCCCATCTATTGGTGTGCAGTGTATTTGGATAACTGTGTCAAATGGATAATTTGGCAGTTCGCTTGAAAAGAATGGGGCATCATACGCACAACGTTTTGTTATACCATTTATCGTTACTTCACAAGGTCTTAACTGGGAATATCCAAGCAAATAAGAGGGTATATTGACTGTTTTCAAGGAAATAATTTTTTCTGACATGCCTGCACTATTTTTTGCCCAAAACTTAAATTTGTAAATGCCGAGGTCACCATTCTCATTAAAAGGAAAGTATACATAAAGTTTTTTGCCATCAGCCACATAGTTGCCTTCCATTGTCTCATAAAGGGTGGGGTCTTCTGTAACATTTTCCCAACCATATTCCTCTGCCACACCAATTATATCTGCTTCGATGTTTGTCTGTTCATTCCTGCAAAAATAGGCATCGGCATCTGTGAAATAAAGGGTATGAATATATCCACAAAAACTTGATTTTAGGTTTTTTATTTCAACTTCAGGTGGGTTCAGTATACATGCACCATTTTCGCATTGGTCTGGGCAAACGTACTCTGTGCTGCTTGCAAGGTTATCTTGGCAGAACCATTCTGTTAATGTATTACCTTCGCAAGAATCTGTATGGCTTCCGTAGTTATCAATGGTGGTTCCGCTTACATCATAGTTCAAACCACCATCTGTATCTGTGCAAAAAGGTTCAACAGAGTTACCATCCATAACATTTATTAATTGATCATCTATAGCAGTTCTGTTCCTGCTATCCTGAATAAGCAACTTTGCAGTATATTCACCTGGATTTGTATATTCATAATCAAATGCAGCATAGCCATTATCAGCGCCTGATACGTCCTGATAGTTTTTTGCAATACCATTTATTGCTTTGTTTAAATTACCCTTGCAATTTGTAAAATCAACCACATCATCCCCATTAACATCCCAGTATCTACATAGTTTTTTATATTCCTCTTCAGAAACCGGGGAACAATCTTCAAAATGAACCTTTAAGGGAACTGTTCCTTTAACAGGGCTTGCACATATCTCTGCATTCAGATTGTCATTATTGTTGTTATTTGGTTTTCCACATGATGAGAAATACAATGCTAGCCCAAACCCTAAACCGATTAGTGTATTTTTAAGATACTTTCCAAGGTATCTCATCGTATTATAATTTTGAAATGGTATTTAAAAGCTTTTTGAGCATCATTCCAATTAAATTTATGGGCCCGTAGCTCAACTGGATAGAGCATCCGGCTTCGGACCGGAGGGTTGGGGGTTCGAATCACCGCTCTTTAGAGCTACCGCTTCAGGCTGTTGCCCACTTTGGTCGGTCTGTTAAAGTGGGCTTTGCAAGCTGAGCGGTGGAGCAGAAACCACCTGCAGGGCTCTTTAGAGCTACCGCTTCAGGATAGCCTATTGCCCACTTTGGCCAATCTGTTAAAGTGGGCATTGCAGGTATAGCGTGGAATAGAATTAGTTCACAAAGGTATCAAAAACTTTTATAAAAAGGAGAAAATCCTCCCGGGCCCATTTTTAAATCTTCTTAAAGATGGGCAGCGTGCTGGTTTTCCCGCCCGAAGGCAGTACACACCAGTACGTGGAGGAGTTTAACTTCCGTGTTCGAAATGGGAACGGGTGAACCTCCTCGCTTTGGCCGCCCAATATATGATTGAGTTTTAGATTTATAAAAATTTGCAAAATCTTTAAAATAAAAAGTCCATTATTTTTATATGCCCAGGTGGTGTAGTGGCCTAGCATAAGGGACTGTCAGGGCTTTTTAAAGGATACAGAAAAAGCCTGCAGAGCTCCCTTGACCCGGGTTCAAATCCCGGCCTGGGCGTGAATTTATTTAATCTTGACAAAATTAATTATGTTTAAAAAGAGAAAGAAGAAAGGGAATGATGCAGAAGGCATAGCATTTGTGGCATTCTTTTTTGTTGGCATGGCTATTGGTGCGGTTTTTGGAAGATGGGATGTGGGCCCGTTTCTCGGTTTGGCATTAGGATTCCTTGCAATGTTGTTCGTGCTTAAAGGCAAATAAAATTAATATCCAAACCTTTCTAACAATCCTTCAATACCTCTAAAAATAAATTCAACTGCCATCGCAGCCAATAAAAAGCCTGTTACTCTTGATAAAATATCTAAAATATCATCGCCAAACAGCCTTTGTAAAAGTTCAGAATAGTGAAGCATGAGCCATGTTATAACTAAAACAAGCATAGAAGCAAGAATAGGTATGAAATAGCCATAATGCCCTGCTAAAATAACTATCGTCGTCATTGCCCCAGGCCCACATAAAAGGGGTGTGCCTATAACAATCCCTTTCATTTGTTTTGATGATTTGTTAATCCCGATATTCAGAATTGTTTGTATGCCCATGATAATCAATATCAGACCGCCTGCGATCTGAAATGCAGAGAAGCTTATCTTCATGATGTCTAATATAATTACACCTAAAAACAGGAAAAATAAAAGCAGTCCACCCGCAACACTTACAGCGATAAATGCTTCTTTTGCCTTTCTTCTTTGGCTATACCCTTTTGTTAACCTCAGAAATATCGGTATACTAAGAAATGGATCTATGACTATAAACATCGTTACAAATGATATGAGAAATTCTGAAAGCATGTATATTTTTAGTCATAATAAAATAAAGCCGTGTTGTGGTTATCAAAGCTTTATAAATCTTTGTATCTAATTTTTAATCATATTCATTACTTTTTGGTAAAAATTTATAAATCTTTATGTCATTTTTATTTATGGTAACATACCTTGTAGAATCTGGAAAAAGAATTTTGGATGAGATTTTGGCAGGCGGTAATATAAAGGATGATATACTAGCAAATACTCCGCTAATAACCTCTATAAAAAATAGCATTGGAGCCAGGGCTGATATTTTAAAAGATTTTGTTGCATACAGCACTGAAGTTGATGCTATTTCAAAAATGTTAAAAGAGAATGACAGCTCTACTGCAGAGCATTCATTTGGGGTTGCTGAGATATGCGATGGTATGGCTGGATATCTTAATTTAAACAGGGCAATTGCAAAAAATTCAGGTTTGTATCATGATTTCGGAAAACTTTTCATACCTGAAGGGATTAAAAATCAGGAGATGAAAACAGGAAAGGACATAGAGCCATTCGATTTGGAATTTGTTAGATATGGTCATGTTCTCATAGGCGAGGTTCTTGCAGTTCTTGGTGAGGTTGATGAACATCTTAAATATGCAATGGCATACCATCATGATAAAAGAAATCATAAAGGCTATCCACATAAGGTATTCGAACTTCCAGATGAGACAAAGGCACTTCAGGTTGCTGATGCTGTTCAATATAAGAATATTGTAAAAGTTGCAGATGTCGCACATGCTCTAACAGATAAAAACAGAAAAAATATGCAATGGTATAGAAGGAATGGTGTAGATATACAAAATAAATATGATGTTTTTGGTTTTTTAATCAAAGGTGTCTATGAAGGAGATTTTGAAGAAAAGTATGTCAATGCCTATCTAAAATTTGCAGGGCTTAAAGAGGATGAAATAAAGGAGCTATATAGATTAAAAAGACCTGAAACAAACTATTTTTAATGCATAGCTGTTAGCTTGCATGGATGGGCCCGTAGCTCAGCCAGGTTTGGCAAAACCCTGAAATGGTAGAGCACCGGGCTTTTAGCATCGGCTAAAAGCATGTTGAGGTCTGTTAAATCAGACCGATGGCAGAAAAGGTTGCATACCCGGGGGTCGCGGGTTCGAATGAGCCCTTTCTTTCAAGAAGAAAGCGCTCGCGGAAAGAAGGAGCTAACCGCTTCCGATTTCAGAGCCTTTCTTTCAAGAAGAAAGCGCTCGCGGGCACGCTTCTCCTGCTCCCAACAGAAGCGTGCGAGTAAGAGGGAGCTTACGCTTCCAGAGTGGAAGCGTTGTGGAGCGAAGCGAAACAGCTCCCGGATGGCTGGAAACCTTGAGGGTTTCCAGAATGGAAGCGTTGTGGAGCGAAGCGAAACAGCTCCCGGATGGCTGGAAACCTTGAGGGTTTCCAGAGAGAATCCCGCCGGGCCCATTAAAATATTTTCAAAATTTCACCTAACTCAGAAACTTCATAATCAGCCTTTCCTTGTTTATTTTTATATTTTCCTTTTAGAATGCGAATCCCGGTCATCCCAACATTCATCGCACCCTCAACATACTCTGGCCTGTCATCGCAGTGAGCAGCATTGCAGGCATAAATACCCATACTCTCAAGGGCTATTTTGTAAATTTCTGGTTCTGGTTTTTGGTAGCCAACGCGCTCAGAAATTATTACATATTCAGGTCTAAAAAAACAGTCAAGTTCGAGTAAAATAAGTTTATACCATTGTTTTTTTGTTATGCCATTGGATATTATGCCAAGTTTAACATTTTTTGATTTTAGCTCATCAAGGGTTTTTTTCACATCAGGAAATGGTTCAAGCTCAACAAATTTTTTCAAATGATATCTATAAACAGCACTCATCACTGCAGGATAGAATCTCGGGTCTTGTTCCGAAATACACAATCTTTTCAGCACATCATCAAAGAGCAAGTCATGGTTTGAGCCATTTTCGGAAAGCACAGCTTTTGTTTCATTTTTTAATTTTTCCATGTCTATTTCAGGGAAATATTTTTGAAGTTGCTCAAGTCCGGTCAATCTTGCGTTTTCAGAAAAACCCGTACTATCATACAATACATCATCAATATCAAGGAATATTCCCTCTATCCTCCCCATTGTTAAAAATAGCAATAAATTTTAAATTTGGTAGATCCCATAAAAGTGGGAAAAGTTTAAAAATCCTTAATATTATTATTTAAATCTGCATATTATGAGAAACTCGAATGTAACAAGATTGGACCAGAAAGGCAGGATTCTTATCCCAAACCACATAAGAAAAGACCTAAAGATGGAGAATGGTACAGAGATAGTTATAATACCCGATGGTGGAAAGAATGAAGCAAGAATTCTGCCTTTGTTGAAGGGCAAAACAATCAAATTCAGATTTCTCATTTCAGATATCCCTGGTTCTTTGGCAACCATCGCATCAATACTTGGAGAATATAATGTTAACATTGTTTTATCAGAATCGAGGACATTGGTGAAAAACAAACTTGCAGAATGGGATATTATAGCTGATGTTTCTGAATGTAGAGATCTAAACAAACTAAAGGATATTCTTATGAGATCATCACTAATAAAAAATATGGAGATATTGAAATGATAAACATAAAAAAAGGCCTTAAGGAATATGCAGAAAGAGGAAAAATTGCAATAGCAAGTGGGGATAATTACGGACCTGCTATATCAGCTTTGTATGCAATCGGCATAGAATTGTACGGCTGTTATATTGAAAATGACAAAGAGATATTTAAAAAACTTACAGGAAATGAAACAAAAAATAGAAACTATTCTTCTTCCACAAAGCATGGAACGGAAAGCAACATACAGCCACCTCGTGCATATTTTGAACCAAACGATGAAGGTCCATTTATTCCTATCATTCCACCTCAAGACTTTCCAAACTATATGAAATCTAAAAGATTAGAAATTGTTGTTGGTGCTGGTTATGATATTCAGATAAATGAGTGTAGAATAAAAAATCCCCCATTAAATGGCAAGTTTAAGGACCCAAATGAATGGGATGAGGTAATGGAAAAAGGGCTATTAAAAGCAAAACAAATAGGTGTAAATCTCAATCAGAAGCCTGTAATGTTCCCTTTGCTAGCTTATAGAAAGACAGGCGCAGATGAATTAAAAGATTTGAAATGCAAGAAAAAAATAGAAGCGCTTTCAGAATTTCCTCATATTTTTGAGGAATTTTGTAAAGAAAAGGGCATACCTTTGAGCAATATGGTGAAGGTTTATGGAAGAGCAGAATATCAGCTTGGGTCAGGATTTGCACATATAGGGACTGATATAGTTGAGACTGGAAACAGTATATTAGCGGATATAGAGAGAATAAGAATCATATATGATAATGGAGAGCCTGTCGTGATTATGTATTCTATGCCATGGCTACTGACAACCTTAAAAGAATACAATGCCAATAGGGCATTCTTTAATGCACTTTTTAATGAGATGAAAAACGCCCTTAAAAATATTGATGTAAAGAATGAGATTGAAAAATTTGATAATTTTTTCAAAAAGTTCAAGGAGAAGGAAAAAGAATTGGGTTTAGAGTGAAAAATTGAAAAAGAATTTAAACATCTCAAGATAAATATAAATCATTTAGGTGGGAAGTTTGTGGTATATGGCAAGGGTGAGTGAGCATATACTTGTTCCAAAACATGAGATTCTCTCTGAAGAGGAAAAGAAGCAACTACTTGAAAGGCTCATGGTCACAGAGGCAGGGTTGCCAAAGATATTTGTTGATGACCCAGCAATAAAACATCTGAAGCCAAAGATAGGCTCTGTGGTAAAAATAACACGAAACTCGCCAACAGCAGGGCAAGCTGTATACTATCGTGTTGTGGTCGAAAGGACTGCAATCGAAGAGGAAGAAGAGGCACTTGGTGAGGAAGAAGAGGTAGAAGAGGAGGGAGGAGAGACAGAATGAGTCAGAAAAAATTAAGATCTGTGTTACTTTTACATGAAAAAGGATACGGATGGGCAGACTTTCAAATAAATTCTTTTAACAAACTGATGGACTCTGGTTTACAGGAAATCATAAATGAGATAGGTTCTCTGAATCTGACACCTGAGACAGGTGAGTTAAAACTTGCCTTCGGTGAGGTTACAATTGGTAAACCAATCATAAAAGAGGCCGATGGCTCAACACGCGAGATATTTCCAAATGAAGCAAGGATAAGAAATTTGACATATGCAGCACCCGTTTTTGTTGAGATAACCCCGATTATTAATGGTGTGCGCGAAAAACCTGAGGTTGTACATATATGTGACTTTCCAATCATGGTTAGGTCCAAATACTGCTTGACCTCAGGGCTTTCAGAACAGGAGCTAATAGCAGCTGGCGAGGACCCAAAGGATTGCGGTGGATACTTTATCATAAACGGCACAGAGAGGGCTGTTATACTCATCGAAGAGATAGCATCAAATAAACCTGTCTATGAATGGTCAAAGGATGTGCTGACAGTTAGGATAAATTCAGAGCGTTCTGGCTTCAGACAGAAACATCTCATTGAAAGAAAGCCTGATGGGATATTGCACATTTCCTTTGCAAACCTGAGACATCTATCATTAATAACCATTATAAGGGCACTTGGGCTGGCATCTGACAGGGAGATATGTGAGGCAATTTCTTCTGACCCAAAAATCCTAAACGAATTATACGTAAGCCTCTATCAAGAAGAGGCAACAAAGCCAGAAGAGGCGATGGAGATTATAGGAAAGAAGCTAAAGTTGGCTGAGGATTATAGAAAGCAAAGAGTAAATCAAATACTTGATAGATATCTCCTCCCACATATTGGGCAGGAGCCGGAAAACAGGATTGAAAAGGCGTATTTTTTGTGCAAGGTAATAAATAGACTTCTTCACATCGCATTGGGTTTGGCACCAGAAGATGATATTGACCACTATGCCAACAAACGACTTCTTACTGCAGGTGACCTTTTAGGTCAACTCTTTAGGTCTGTGTTGCTTGGGCGATGGGGACTGCTGGCAAAAATGACATATAATTATCAAAAAATCACAAAGAGGGGCAAGATACCAAGCATACAGGGTATCGTTGAGGCAGATGCAGCAACAAAACAAATCCTATCTTCACTCGCAACAGGAAATTGGGTAGGTGGTAGAACAGGTGTGTCTCAAAGGCTTGATAGAAGCTCGTTCATAAAAACAATATCACATCTAAGGTCTGCAATATCACCATTAACCCCAACACAGGAGCATTTTAGGGCAAGACAAATACATCCTACAGAATTTGGTAGGATATGTCCTGCTGAGACGCCTGAAGGTTCTTCTATTGGATTGAGAAAGCATTTAGCCATCCTTGCTGAGATTACACCTGGGCTCAATCTTGAGGAGGAAACAAAGCTTTTTAAAGAGCTACAGGAAGGTGCAAGCGAGAAGGAGAAAACAGGTGCTGATCTTTTCTTTAATGGGAGATGGATTAGGACAATAAAAAGGCCTGAAGAGTTTGTGAGAAAGTTAAGAGAGAGAAGAAGACAGGGCCTGCTCTCACATCATGTTAACATCGCATGGTTTCCTGATTTTAATGAAATAAGGATAAATTCAGATCCTGGCCGTCTGCGAAGGCCTCTAATAATCGTTGAAAATGGAAAGCCCCGCCTTACCCCTGAAATCATGGAACAGATTCAGAAAGGAAAGATGACATTTTATGACCTGATAAAGAAGGGTGTGATAGAGTATGTTGATGCAGAAGAGGAAGAAAATGCTTTGGTTGCGCTCAGGCCAGATGATGTAACAAAAGAACATACGCATCTTGAGATAGACCCAATCACGCTTTTCGGCAATTCTGCAGCCATTACACCATATCCTGAATATAACAGGGGTGATAGAATAAATTTTGGCTCAAAGATGGTTGGACAGGCAATAGGTTGTATATTAGACAATTTTCCATTAAGAACAGATACAAAATTCAACATACTTGCATATCCACAAAAGCCTGTTGTCCAAACATCTATGTCAAGTATTATGAATGAATATCCAGGTGGACAGAATATTGTGATAGCAATTATGTGTTGGGATGGCTGGAATTTAAATGATGCAATAGTTATGTCTCAATCAGCCATTGAGCGAGGGCTTTTCCGCTCGTTTTACTTCAGAACATACGAAACCCTCAAAAAACGCTATTGGGGGGGACAAGAAGATGAAATAGTCATACCACAAGTTGGTATAAAAGGCCATAGAGGTGAGGCAGCATATGTACATCTTGATGAGGATGGTATCATAAATCCAGAGATTGAAGTGCAATCAGATTCTGTCCTTATCGGAAAGATATCTCCACTAAGATTCCTTTTTGGTGAAGAGTTCACTGCTGAACTTGAAAACAAGCGTGAGGCATCGATATGCGTAAGACATGGTGAAAAAGGGATAGTTGATGCAGTCTTGATATCTGAGACACTCGATGCAGAACAATTGATAAAAGTGCGGGTAAGAGATATGAGAATACCGGAGATAGGAGATAAGTTTGCCTCACGGCATGGCCAAAAAGGGGTTATTTCACTACTCGTAAAACAGGATGATCTACCATTTACAGCAGATGGCACAGTCCCTGATATAATCTTCAACCCTCATGCAATACCAAGCAGGATGACGATAGGACATCTTCTTGAAATACTTGCAGGTAAAGTAGGTGCACTATCAGGCCAATACATAGATGGTTCTGTGTTTTCAGGTATGAGGGAAGAGGAGATAAGGAAAACCATGCAAAATCTCGGATTTAGGGATGATGGAAAACAGATGCTATATGATGGTGCAACCGGCAAGGCATACCCAGCCTTAATTTTCACAGGGATTTCATATTATTTAAAATTGGACCACATGGTTACGGATAAGATACATGCAAGGTCGCGTGGGCCTGTAACATTGCTTACAAAACAGCCAACCGAGGGTAGGGCAAAAAGAGGCGGTTTAAGACTTGGAGAGATGGAGCAACAATGCATAGTTGGGCATAATAGTGCCATGATTCTTAAAGAAAGATTCGACTCTGATGTCGCGTCTATTCCAATATGTAAAAGTTGTGGCCTGCTTGCAATACACGACTTTTCAAAAAATAAAACATACTGCGATGTTTGTAAGAATTCAGAGGTTGTATGGATACAGACTTCGTATGCCTTTAAACTTTTCTTGGATGAACTTAAATCGATAGGTATATATCCAAAGATTGTTGTTGAGGAGGTTTGATATGTGGCGAATATCTGCAATCGAGTTTAGAATGCTTGACCCAGAACTGATTAAAAATATGGCAAAAGTACGCATAGTTACATCTGAACTATATGATGCTGATGGCTATCCTGTCGAAGGAGGGGTGATGGATTTAAGGTTAGGTGTGATTGACCCAGGACTTTATTGCAGGACATGTGGTGGTGGAATGGGGGATTGTCTCGGACATTTTGGCTATTTAGAGCTTGCCAAACCAGTTATACACGTTCTCTATACAAAGCTTATCTATGATCTGTTACGCATAACATGTAGAAAATGTGGAAGAATAATAATAGAGAATGTAGCTGCTTTAAGCAAAACATTACCATCAAAATGCCCGCATTGCAAAGCCGAGCAGAAAAAGATAAGGTTTGTCAAGCCCTACACATTTTACGAAGACAAAGATGAAATGAATCCGATACAGATAAGGGAGAGATTTGAAAAGATACCTGATGGTGATTTGGAGAAGATAGGGATAAAAGGTGGAAGGCCTGAATGGTTAATTCTCACACTTTTGCCCATACCACCTGTGACAGTAAGGCCTTCTATTACATTGGAAACAGGTGAGCGCTCTGAAGATGACCTCACCCATAAACTTGCTGACATAGTGAGGATAAACCAGTCCTTGAAAGAAAATATGGAGATAGGGGCACCAGAATTTATCATAAACGATCTCTGGGAGCTTGTGCAATATCACACTGCCACATATTTTGATAATGAGCTGACAGGTGCACCTCTTGCCCGACATCGTTCGGGTAGACCTTTGAAGGGTATCATGCAAAGGTTAAAAGCAAAGGAAGGTCGTATAAGAGGAAATCTATTGGGTAAGCGTGTTAACTTTTCATCCAGAACAGTGATTTCACCAGACCCAAAATTAAGCATAAATGAGGTTGGGGTTCCAGAAAAGGTTGCAAAGGAACTTACAATCCCAGTTTATGTTACAGCGCTTAATCTAAAAGAAGCAAAGGAGATGATAAAGGCAGGAAAGGTGAATTATGTTCAAAGACCTGATGGAAGGAGAATCAAAGTAACCAGCGAAAATATAAAAGATATAATTGAGGGCCTTGGCATAGGCTGGCAGATCGAGAGACAACTACAAGATGGTGATGTTGTGCTTTTCAATCGTCAGCCATCTCTTCACAGAATTTCTATGATGGCACACAGGGTCCGTGTGATGCCATATCAGACATTTAGGCTAAATCCATCTGTTTGTCCACCGTACAATGCTGATTTTGATGGTGATGAGATGAACCTTCATGCACTCCAAACAGAAGAGGCGAGGGCAGAGGCAAGATTGTTGTTAGAAGTACAAAATCACATCATCTCTCCAAAATTTGGCGGACCTATCATAGGCCTTGACCTTGACCAGATATCCGGTTCATTCCTTCTTACTTCAAAAGATACATCCCTAACAAGAGAGGAGGCATCGCAGCTCCTTGCAATTGCAGGCATAGATGTTCATCTTCCAAATAAAAACACATTCGAAGGAAAGGAGATATTTAGCCTTCTTTTACCTGAAAGCCTGAATATAGAATTTGAGCCTGGCTATGCAAAGGGCCTTAAACTTAGCAGAGAAGAAAAGATAAAGAATGATGCGATTGTTATTATAAAAAATGGCAAACTTGTATGTGGTCAGCTTGATAAAACCGCACTGGGAGTAGAAAAGGGATTATTGATATCAGAGTTGAGATATCATCTAAACAATGAGCAGCTAAAAGATTTCATAGACAAGGCAGGTAAACTCGGCGCAGCATTCCTAAAGATGCGCGGATTTTCAATTGGCCTCTCAGACCTTGATGTCAAACAATCTGCTATAAATAAGATAAAAGAAGAAATTGAACAAGCAGAGAATGACTCTATGAAATTTATTCGAAAATTCCACCAAAAAGAGCTTCCGTTACTTCCAGGCCTTTCATATAAAGAGTCGCTTGAGACGCATATACTTAATAGGCTTTCAAATTGCCTTAGCAAAGTTTCTGAGATAGTAAGTCAAGCAATACCACAAAATGATTTGGTAATCATGGCAAAGTCGGGGGCAAAAGGCTCAATGATAAATATAACACAAATGGCTGCAGTTGTAGGTCAGGAAACGATACTTGGGAAAAGGATAACAAGAGGTTATATGCAAAGAACACTTACCCATTTCAAGCCAGGTGACTTATCGCCTATAGCTCATGGCTTTGTTGCAAGTGGATTTAAGCAGGGGTTGAATCCATTTGAAATTTTCTGGAACATTATGAATGGCAGGGAAGGTCTTATGGATAAATCACTTAGAACAAGAAAGTCAGGATATATGCAAAGAAGGCTTGTTAATGCATTGCAAGACTTGAGGGTAACATATGATGGTACTGTTAGGACAGCCACAGGTGCAATAGTGCAATTTTTAGCAGGTGAAGATGGTATAGACCCATCCAAGTCTCATTGGGGAGAACTGAAATGGAGGGTTGGATTTTGATGAAAGAAATCTCACTTCCACCAAAGATAGAAGAGGAGATTAAAAGATATTTCAAAGAAAATAATATTCCAGAAGAGAAGCAAAAGGAAATCAGAGCCAAGATACTTGATATATACAAAAAAACCCTATATGAGCCACAAGAAGCGATAGGTGTTATTACAGCGCAATCCCTCTCAGAACCAAGCACACAAATGACGATGAGGACATATCATTTTGCAGGTACTGCAGGTATTCAGGTCACACTTGGCTTACCGCGATTACTCGAGATATTTGATGCAAAGCGTGAGCCGGAGACACCTATGATGACAATCTATACATTAAAGGAATGGCAAACACCTGAAAAGATAAAGAGGCTTGCTGAGAATATAAAGGAGGTCAGACTTAAAGATATAACCATTTCAACAGAGGTTGATATAAGCAATTTGAGTATAAAATGCCGGCTTGACACGGCAAAAACGAGAGAATTGGGGATAAGCCCAAAAGAGCTTGAGAAAATCATAAAGATAAGGAATGCAGAGATTGAGGTAGATAAAGAATACGTGCTTGCAAAGAGCAAAAAGGAAGACATATTAAGTCTATATAGGCTGAAACATACCCTGCTTGAGCATCATATAAAAGGTATAAAAGGTGTAACACAGGCGGTAATAACAAAAGAAGGTGAAGAATGGGTTATACACACGCTTGGCTCAAATCTTGCAAAGGTCATGGAGATAGAGGGTGTTGATCCAACAAGGACAACATCCAATAATATATTTGAGATTCAAGATGTGTTAGGTATTGAGGCTGCACGAAATGCAATCATGAAGCAGGCAAAATATACAATGGATGAACAAGGTTTAACAGTGGACATAAGATATATCATGCTTCTTGCGGACCTGATGACACATAGCGGCCAAATAAGGGCAATAGGGCGATATGGCGTGGCTGGCCAAAAGGCATCTGTGCTTGTGCGTGCATCATTCGAAGAGACAAAGAAGCATCTTATTACAGCTGCTGCAAAGGGAGAGATAGACCTGATGCAAGGAATAATTGAAAATATTATGACAAATCAGGTCATACCAACAGGGACAGGTTCTTTTGAGCTTGTTGGAGATATACCTGAGATAAAGAAAAAGAAAGAAGAGTGATTATGCAAAATTTCGATAAAAGATTTTTAAAAGAATATTACAAAGATGGTTTTTATGGTTTTGCTGATGCACTGAAGCAGTGCATCGAAGAGGGCTCAAAAC
>JAVZYR010000012.1:0-20409 GCA_038999435.1 Candidatus Aenigmatarchaeota archaeon
TGGCTGTTAGCGGATCACCTTCAATGTCAGAATCATTTGCAAGTATGCCTGGTGCAGGAATGTTCAATGTCACATCTTCATCTGTGACATAGCTATCATCTGATGCAACTGGTACATCGTTGACTGGATTGACTGTGATTGTAACAACTGCAGGGCTGCTGTTTGTTTGGCCATCATTTGCAACGTATGTAAAGCTGTCAGTGCCATTCCAGTTTGCAGCTGGTGTGTATGTAAATGAGCCATCTGCATTTAGCACGAGGACACCATTTGTCACATCGCTAACAAGTATGGCTGTTAGCGGATCACCTTCAATGTCAGAATCATTTGCAAGTATGCCTGGTGCAGGAATGTTCAATGTCACATCTTCATCTGTGACATAGCTATCATCTGATGCAACTGGTACATCGTTGACTGGTAAAACAATTATAGTTACATTCTGTGAAGCTGACAGATTTCCTGTATCTGTAACAGTAAATGTTACTGTCTCCTGTCCATTCCAATTAGGTTGAGCAGAAAAGTTTGCAACATGAGTTACAGGATCTATATTAATGATAGTATTATTATTTCCTGACACTGACCATGTCAGCGCAGACTCTGGGTCTTCATCTACAACATAATCATCAAGATTAAGTGATGTTGAGCTATCTTCAAGAAATGTTATATTTATAGGTAGGTCTAAAATAGGTGGATTGTTAACTATAACTCCTGGAACTGTTACATTATCCTTGGTTAGATTTTGCGTTATTGACATAGCGCATTTATCATCTATAGATTCTGCTATTACTTGTATCGAATATACACCGGCAGTTATTGGAACCCATTCAAATATGAAATTCTTTGCCTTATCCTCTCTTATCAATTTTGTTTTGGTATTTGTCCATACAAGTTGCTTTGATTGGTCATATATGTTCAAGGTCACACTGACATTTGCAGAAAAGTATTTATCAATTAAGTTATGGCCCACATAATGTTTAAGATCAGCTGCAGGTGTTATCGATGTATTTGGTGCATCAGAAATCGGCGATTTTATCCTCACTTTAATATTGGCAGATTGACCAACTGTTATATTTGAAGGTATTACTAAATTACTTATTTTTGCTCTACAATATGGATACTTTGTAAATGTTTCAGTAGATTCATTTGATCCATTGATAGCTGGCTTCCACCACATCTCCTGCCTGACATAGCCAGGAGAGAACCAATAAGTAGCGTAGCCATATTTAGGTGCCTGCGAACCTGAACAGTAATGAACAGTTATTTTATTTGTGTCTGAATGTTTATCCTGAACTTTTTCGCCTAATGTAGCGCAATAAGGGCTTGTACACTCAAAAACTAGTGCCCTTATACCACTTACATTTTGACCAGTCTCATTTTTCCATATAGTTGTATAATTATACCAGTTTTCAACCGGACATGACAAAACTGCATTTACAGGGCTAACTAAAATTAACAACAGCGCAAGCATTACCAAGCCCGATGCAAATATTTTCTGGTTCATGTATTCACCTTTTAGGAGTTAGATTTAAATATCTTAACCTCTTTGTAGTTAATTTTAAATACTTTCATGGTGCTGGAACACCTCCTGTTGTAGGTCCGGGTGGACCGTTAGGAACACCTCCTGGTGTAGGTCCGGGTGGGATTACTCCAGTCGGAGGAAGACCTTCTATTGCGCCACCGCCTTCTGCAGCTTGTAAACCTAAAGATTTTATCAATCCTAAAACTGATGCCCTTTGTGAGAGCCATGTCAAACCCATCTTAAGTTTTTCGTTTTCATTCATCCAATTATCCTCAAATCCTGGATATGTGAAAGGATTGTTGCCATTTTCATCTTCTTCGTTATTACTGTCTGATGTTTTTTGATTTTGGTCACTATTTTGCTCATTATTTATTGTGGTTAAATACCATCTTTTTTCCAATTCATTCAAGGCTGCATCATCTATCCTTCCACCAGGAAGCGCCTCATACCATCTTTCCCAAAAAGCTATATCGTTTGCAAGACTTGTTATTGCAAATAATCTGCCTTCTGGTGTATCTGCCCATGGTTTATACAAATCAATAAGTTCTGCACCAATTTTTGCAGCAAGCGCCTTATTTTGATTGTTCAAAATTGCAGGCCAATTGTTCCATTTATTATCTTTTGTTTTATCCTTAACCTCAATCTTGACCTTTTGACCATGTGGACTTATTCTAGTCCACTCATTTTTCTTATAACCTTCTGCAAACTTTTTCATGTTCTGTTTCATCTCATCAAGCATTGTTAAGTATTCCTCTTTTGTATCAGGTAAGTTATAGCCCATATTTGTTGTCTCAGGTGCATAGTTTCTCAAAACTTTTCTCACAGGCTCTGATGGGATTTGCTCAGTATATCCAAAGTGCGGATTTGTAATACTTATCCATCTCTTGTTATAAGGTGCCTCAAATGAGTTTGATGTAACTCTCAGCACATCTGGCTTTCCATCCCCATTCTTATCCACTTCTTCTACTTTTTTAACATCAACATGTTCTGGCTTTTCACCGTTTTTGAATTTTCTAACTTCAAAATTTAATTTTGTTGGGTCGGTGATTTGGTTTGTTGGTATTTCTGCAACAGCATATATGTATGGCTCTTCATAATGTTTTGGAGTGCATTTCTGCTCCTCTGCCAAATATATATCTATATCCCAGTCTTTGCCCTGTTGGCTTTTTCTATCAATTTTAACAGGTTTGACTTCAATCCTTTCAAGATATTTTACTATTTCATCGCATGGCTCAATCTCTAAATCTTGCGTATACGTTTTGATTTTGTTTTCCAGTTTGATTTTGTCATCTTTGGACAATTTCTGTTTTATTCGTACTTGATATTTCTCGCCTTCATCAACCTTTTTATTGTCATTCAAATCTTCCCAGAGGAAAAGAGGTTCATCGGCATCCCATTGGCCACTTCCGTTTTTATCTTCATATGTTATCTGCCTTGTTACGCCATATACATAACCACCAGGGCCCCAGCCACTGCCTTTTTCGTCAGAGCAGACAAATGGCAGGCTTTCAGGAGGCTGTTTCTCTGGTTTAATTTCAGGTTGCTTAGCAATCTCACAAAAAGGTTTAAGTTCTTCTGTGGTTATTTTTCCATCTTTATTATCGTCTATTTGATTGAAAAGATTAGAATATTCTTGATAGGTAATTATGTAATCTTTATTTTCATCTGCCTTTTCGGCGAATTTATCTAAATTTCCACAAGCAAATTTATCGTTGTTGTTATTACAATTTTTTGCTAAATTCCGTAAATTGGCTTCTATCCCAGGTGTTGTTTTGTAACAATTTAGCTCTGGACATAGGCTGCCACCAAGATATTCAACTTGACCAACATTTATGCCCAAAACCTTTGCAGCTTCATCAGGTCTTGGACATTTTTCATATTTTGGCCCAGGTTTTGTACTTGGTTCAAAAATTATTACACGTTTTTTGCATGCCTGCTTATATTCAGGTTTCAGTTTTTCGTAGATCTCATCAGGTATGTTAAGTTTTTGACCAGGATATATGAAATTGGGATCTTTAATCTCTGGATTTGCTTTTAACCAAGGTTCCATTTTTTCACCAACATTTCCCAGATTTACATCCTCGCCTGTGAGTGCTTCATGAATGCTTGAAAGCCAATTGTCAGGCAAAACATGTATCGCTGGTTTTCCATCTTCGCATACAAATTCTACATTATAATTTGGAATTTTCTTCTTTTGTTGCTCTTCTTGTTTCTTTTGTTCTTGTTGTTTTAAGTTATCCACATAAGTTACACCAATTTCGCCTATTTTACCAAGATATTCGGCGAACTTATCAACAGAGCAAGAGAATTTTTGGGGCGAATATTTGTCCTTGTTCTCTTCTGTTGGTGTTGAACTTGCCTGTTGAACTGCCGTTTTTGAATTTTGTGTCTGTTCTGCTGCTTTCGCTTCAGGTATAAACACAGATAAAACTGAATTTTTATCTGCTTCTGCTTGCAAAATTTGAACATCAGCTGATTTATTTGCATTTTCTATTTGTTCCTTCCAAAGCAGAATATTTTTAACATATTTTTCAGTTTCGGCATTTGCGTTTTCAGGTGTTCCAGCATGATACGCTTTCAGAACTTCCACGTCGCCCTTGTAGGTTTTAAACAAGTTACTAAGTATTTTGGCTGAACATTCTGCATTTTTCTCCCAATTGTATAAATCGTTTTCATTTAAATCACAAGAGGTAGATCCTGTTGCAGGCAATATCTGCCCCAAACCTATTGCTCCTTTTTTTGATTTTGCATTCGGGTTAAAACCTGATTCATGATATATAAGGGCTACAAACAAATCCTCATCAATGCCATATTTTTTAGCAATTTCAGAAATTTTGCCCAAATCAACACCGTGCTTTTCTGCAGCCTTTTTTATTTCGTCTGGATATGATTTCAAATTATTATTTTGAAAATTTGGATAAGCATTATCATCATTACTAACAAAATTATTATTTTGTTCTGATGATGATTCGGGATAAGATATGTAAACCTTGTTTATATCATTTATATTATCTGATGCTTTCGCTTTAAATCCACCCAAAAATCCCCCGAAAGCTATACCAAGACCTAAAACAGGAAGTGCGTATTTTGCATAATTTACAAATTTTCTAAAAGTAGAAGGTTGATAAACTTCTTTTTCAATTTTCTTTTCACATTTAGCTTCAATTCCTAAGATAGATAATATTTCACCTTCAGCTTCCTTATACATCTGATCATATCCTCGAAAAAGACCCTCAAGCTCTATCTTTTTGCATTCATCCAATGCCTCTTTGTATACTTCAAGCAATTTTGGTGCAACTTCATCATTAAAATATGTATCCCAATCTCTTTTTTCAGATTTTATTATAAAGTCTTTTGATGAAATCACAGGTCTCATTAATGCCCATTTTACAAAATAAGGAAGACAATTAAACTTGAGCTTCTGATCAATAATATCATAAAAACCAGCATAATATATCTCGTCTTCACTTACCCCTTGTTCTCTCAAACGTTGTTCTTCAGCTTTTAAAAGATTTTTTTCTGCAATTTTCCTAATTTGAACAATCTCCTCTTGACTTCTATATATATCTAAGTTGAAGAATCTGTACGTATCTAAATTGAGGTTGTCTTTCTCTGTCTTGGAATTTTCTATTGTCATTTCTGCTCACCTGTCTTATCCGCATATTTTTTCTTTAATCCTTCGAAACAGCTTCTGGCCTCATCAAGCTGCCCTGAGTTTAAATAATTGATACAATTATAAACTGTCTCAAGGTCTTGTTCATATCCTTCGAATTTTTTAACACACTCATTACATGCTGTTAAATTTTCATTACAGCTGTTAAGTTTTGTGGAATAGTTTTCAATTGACTTTTCCACGTAATGTTTTTCGAAATATTTCCCGCCAAAGAACCCACCTGCACCACCAATTATTAAGCCTACAATGCCTGTGGCTACATAATAAGGCCATTTGCGTTTGTACGGAGATTTTTGATCTTTTTGAGAGCTGTCTTCTTTTTTGCTCTCACCAATTATATTTGTTTCAGTTCCAGGATTTTTGCGTCCGATAGCTGGTTCTCCAACTTCAGATTTTCCAATGTCAAACTCAAATTCTTCTCCTACTTGCCCATCTTCTTTCTTATTTTCATCTGTCATGTGTTATTAATTGATAGTAAATTATTTAAATCTATCGGAAATTGCAAATCTACATATCAAATGAACATTATCACCAAAACAAGCAGCGGCTGATGAACAAGATATACAAAAAGCGATCTTTTACCCAATGTGCAAAGAGATTTGAGGATGCGGTTTTTCTTGATATGCGGTAGGTCGAATCGCCTTTTGTATTTAGGATAAAGTATAAAGCCAAAGAGCATGCCTAAAAGCACCAAACTAAACCACGGTATGAGAGGAAAATAATCTGCTGTTGCAAATCTCTGTGGAACAAGCCATAAGAGCCAGGGCCCGATATCATGAAGACTAAAATATGGCAATACAAACAAAGGTAGAAAGATTATGCTTTTAGGGCCAATCTTCAAAAAAGGATAACTGATAATCACAGAAAAGCCGATAAAATGAAGTATGCCAAATATCACAGGCATGTCAGGTATTATTAGCATTGTGATCCCAGTTATCAACAATCCCCAACCAAATATCCTTAGCCCACGCCTCAAATATTTTCCAAAGCATGCATGATTTTGTATTTCTGCCCTCATATAACTAAGAGACAGGGAAAGCCCAACTAAAAAGATAAACATTCCGGCAATGATAAATGCATATAATGGATTTGGCGCAGAATAGCCTTTGAGTATGCTCAGGTCAAGTAAAAAATGGTAAAAAATCATTGCTATGATAGCAATGCCTCGCAGCGCATCAACCTCCCAAAATCGTTCCATTTATTTAATTAGAAAAAAATCATTACCTTTAAATTTTATTTCTTTTTTACTCTTTCTTCTGAAAACTCCAGTTCAATGCCACCAACTTTTTCAGCGATAAAATTGTATAATATTGCCCCTATTGCCCCCATGACAAATCCTATCACACCGTATATTATTGGAAAGATGATAATTGAAACAATTCCAAGCCCTGCCCCTACAAGAGGGATGCCTACAGCTGTTGCAAAGACAGCACCAAATACTGCAATAAAGATGCCTAACACAAAACCGATTATAGCCATTATAAGGCTATACACCTTTGCAAGAGATACAACACCGATTCGCTTAAGCATCGCCATATTTATTTTACGATGAGGCTATTTAAATAACTAAATCAGCTTCACATCTGTTAGCTCTGAAATAAATGGATCTGTTGTCCGCAAGTCCCTTTTTGACAATTTATGCACATCATCATGTCCGCATGCTGCAGCAGCCATCTTTACCTCCTCTGTTGTTGCCTTTAAAAAGTTTGCTGCCTTTTGTGCTGCTTGTGGGTCAAGTTTCTTTACAAATTCAGGGTCCTGTGTTGCAAGCCCGACAGGACAACGACCAAGATGACAAAGCCGACAATATATACAGCCCATTGCTATGAGCAGGCTCGTTGCCATGAAAACCCCATCTGCGCCAAGGGCAAGACATTTTGCAACATCTCCTCCATTTGTAAGCCCACCGCCTATAAGAAGTTGTATTTTTGACTCCTGCCTATCTAATATAGCCCTTGTTTTGGCTAATGCTGCAATTGTTGGGATGCCAAAATCATCAAGCATGATTTGTGGTGCTGCTGCTGTTCCACCCTCACGGCCATCCACAGCAATTGCATCAGGGCCTGCCTTGATGATAAGCGGGATATCTGCATCCAAGTCACCAGCACCTATCTTCACGATAATTGGTTTGCCCCCTGTAATTTCGCGAAGCCATTGAATCTTATTTTTCAAATCTTTCCAATCAAAAATATCAGGATGCGCAGGAGGGGAGTGTATATCCTTTCCCTTCTCAACCCCTCTTATCTTTGCTATTTCTGCAGTAACCTTTTCACCTGGCAAAAGCCCGCCCTGTCCTGGTTTAGCGCCTTGGCCAAGTTTAATTTCAATTGCGTCTGCTTGTTTAAGCACAGATTCACTTATTCCAAACCTGCCTGTTGAATACTGAACAATGAGCAGCCTTGCTTCTTTTCTTTCTTCTGGAAGCATCCCTCCCTCGCCTGTGTTTGTGACAGTGCCTGCAAGGGCCGATGCCTGAGCAAGCGCAATCTTTGAAGGTTTTGACAAAGCACCAAATGACATTGCACCAATCAAGATTGGCATTTCAAGCTCAAGTGGCTTGCTGGATTTTGGTCCTATAATCGTCTTTGCAGAAATTTTATCTTTAAAATAGTCTTTCGGCCGCCTTGCAATCTGTGAAGGGGCAAAAACAAGATTTCTAAAGTCTAGTATCTTTTCGCTGTGGCCACCTTGAATGATTGGCTTTCCTGTAGCTGACTTGGCCTTTATAGCTGATATCCAATCCATACTATATTAATAATTGATTAAATAAAATGCCTATTCTCCTGTTTCTTTTTTGACTTCTTTTTTTCCTTCTTCTAATTCTTTGGTCTGTTGGCTATCCCTGTTTAAAAGCAGTGCAAGAAACTCTCCAACATGTGTCTTTTCTTCCTTTGCGATGTCCAAAAGCATTGTTTTTATGTTTTTGTCACTTGTCACAGCTGCCATCTGCTCATAAAGGTTTATTGCATCAAGCTCAGCAATAATACCAACCCTGAGTATCTCCGCATCTATGTCTTTTTTGTTTGATTTATTCAAATCTATTGGTATGTTTGACATCATATTCTAACACCTCCTTTTTATTTTATAAGAAGCTAAATTTTATTTCTTTGTGACCTTCTCTTCCTTCATCACCTTTTTTGCAATCAAGAAAACGACGAATGCAATTATTATAAAATTTAACAAATCTCCTAAAAATGCCCCCCATCCAATTACAATTGGACCTAAGGTTAGTGTTGCTGTTTTCCATGCACCACCTGGAATAAATGGTGTTATCACAGGCATGATGATGTTATCGACAAGCGATTTGACTAAAGTTGTAGCAGCAACACCCATAATAAAAGCAACAGCTAAAGCTACTACCTTATATTCTCGCAAAAACTCCATAAACTCTTTAAACATACTCATGCACACATTATAATAAATATACAACTTTTTATTTAAGCATTTTAGCACTAAATATTTTGAATTTTGCATTAGTTGTAAACAAAATCAATATTTATATATCAACAAATAATTTTTAATAACGGTGTTATATGAAAACAAAAGGTTTTAAGGCATACTTTGATTATGCAGCTACCACCCCACTTGACCCGCGTGTGCTCGCAGCAATGGAACCTTTCTTAAAAGAAAGATTTGGAAATCCCTCATCCATACATACATGGGGCCGAGAGGCAAGGCTTGCTATAGACAGAGCAAGGGAACAGGTTGCAAGGCTTATTGAGGCAAATTCTGAGAATATCATATTCACATCAGGAGGAACTGAAGCAGATAACCTTGCAATACAGGGAATAGCATGGCAAAGGAAAAAGGGCCACATCATTACATCATCAATAGAACATCATGCAGTGCTGCGTACCTGCCAATTTTTAGAAAGGCATGGCTTTGAGGTTACATATCTTCCTGTAGACAAAAGAGGTATTGTAAACCCTGACAAACTGCTACAAGAGATAAGAAAGGATACATTTCTTGTATCTGTAATGTATGTTAATAATGAAATAGGCAGCATCCAACCTATAAAAGAGATTGCAAAAATTTGTAAGGAAAAGGGGATAATTTTCCACACAGACGCTGTTCAGGCATTTGGAAAAATTCCTATATCAGTAAAAAGGCTTGGTATAGACCTACTTTCTGCAAGCTCGCATAAGATATATGGCCCTAAAGGTGTTGGTTGTCTGTACATAGCAGATAATGTCAAAATAAAACCAATGTTCTATGGCGGGCATCAAGAAAGAGAAATTAGGGCAGGCACTGAAAATGTTGCAGGGATTGTTGGTTTAGGAGAGGCATGCAAACTTGCAAAAGCAGAAATGGAAAAGGACGAAAAAAAGGCATTATTATATAAAAACAATATTCTAAAAAATTGCCTACAAATAGAAGACTGTCATCTTAATGGAGATAAAAATGGCATCTCATGTATTGCCAACTTCAGATTTAGGGGTATTGAAGGTGAATCACTAGTATTGAAATTAGATATAGAAGGTATTGCCGCATCTACAGGCTCAGCATGTGCTGAGGTTGAACTAAAACCATCACATGTTTTAATGGCTTTGGGACTTAGTCCTATAGAAGCACATGGCTCACTACGACTAAGCTGGGGAAGATTTACAAAACCTGATGAAGTTAAACATCTACTCGATGTTCTACCTAAAAAAGTTGAAGAATTAAGGAGGATGAGCCCTGTATGAACTTCAGTTTGAAATATTCAAAAAGGGTTATGGAAGAGTTTCAAAATCCAAAAAACATAGGCGAGATAAAAAACCCTGATGGTATAGGAAGGGTAGGAAGCCCTCTATGTGGCGATATCATGTGGTGTTATATAAAGGTTGCAAAAAAAGACAATAAAGAATACATTGAAGATATAAAAATCAGAACATTTGGTTGTGTTGCAAATATCGCCACATCTTCTGTTCTGACCGAATCTGTGAAAGGTAAGACGCTAGAAGATGCGCAAAAAATAAAACCAACTGACATAATTAAAGCACTTGATGGCCTTCCTGAAGCAAAAAAACATTGCGCTGACCTTGCTATAAATTCACTAAAAGCAGCAATTGAAGATTACAAAAGTAAAAAGTCAAAGGGTTTTGAAAGCAAGCACAAATAGCATGCCAACAACAAACATCATAAATGTGATCATCGATTTCTTAAGTTCTATTTCTTTGTGAAGCTCTGGAATTAGGTCTGAAGCTGATATATAGAGAAATCCTCCTGCAGCAATTGGCAAGATGTACTGTACAAAACCTGTTATTTCAGAAAAGAACCATCCAACAACCCCACCCGCAATGCATACAGCTTGGGACAGGAAATTATAAAAAATTGCCCTTTTCTTCTCCATACCACCATGTACCATCACGCCAAAATCTCCTAACTCCTGAGGCACTTCATGACTTATTATAATAATTGTGGTAAGTAATCCAAAACCTGGATTTATAATAAAGCTTGCCGCTATGATCAGACCATCAATAAAATTATGTACAGCATCCCCAAAAATTATGAGATAGCTATAAGGATGGACTTTACATATTTTTTCATGGCAATGATGCCAGTGCAGAAATTTTTCTATAAGAAAAAATATAATAAAACCAAAAAGCAAGCTACTAAATGCCATTGTTGTAGATAAATTTTCAAGGGACTCTGCCAAAAGATGGTACAGAGAACCTGAGAGCAGTGCTCCGGCTGAAAATCCAACTAATAGAAACAAAATTTTTTTCAGCGTACTTTCTTTGAGAAGAAGAAATATAGCACCTATAAATGCGACCAAGCTGTTGATAATCGTTGCGAATAATATCAGCCAAAAAGTCATATCCAACCCATAACCATGGATATACCAAGAGCAAACATTATTAATCCTGCAATTAAATGAAGCCTTCTAATGTTTCTTTCTTTCCAATCAGAAACAGATTCAACGGTTGTTATGCCTGTATATACTGCTGCTGTTATACCAAGCATTGGAGCCACAAATATGAGATTGTATAAAAGAAGCCATGGTATGGTGTTCAGAATTTCGATAGCTGAAAGTATCCCTCCTGCAATTATATATGGACCAATTGTACATGGCAAAAGAAATAATGTAACAAAAATTCCAACAAAAAAAGCCCCTCGAGGACTTGTAACGCCAGCAATCAGCTTCTGTGCTGTTGGCCTAAGAGACATTGGCATCTCTGTTGCAATGCCACCTGGCCTGTACCAAAAAAAATCTTTGATATTTAATATCCCAAGAACTACTGCAACACCACCAAGTATTTTGTAAAGCCAGAGCCTTATGTATGTCAATGCCTGAATAACCTGAAAAAATCTTATTATCACAATGCCGTAAAAAAGATAGAGAATAAAAACAGCAGTTGTAAAGCTCAATCCTGCAAAAAGTACCCTTTGCCTTTTTTCAGGATGATACGTCATTATTGCTATAAGCATGAGGGTTAGCACTGCAAGGGCACATGGATTTATAGCATCAACAGCTGCAAGGGATACTATTTTAGAGATTGTGAGGTCCTCTATCATAAAATAATTTTTTGGCTCTTCTTATTTAAATAATCTCATGTTCTATTTTCTAAACCAATAAAACAATAACACAACAATTATTAAAACCCCAAGACCTGCCACAAAATAGCTTTGCATTTCTATAAAATAATTAACACCTTCTTTGACCTCATCGCCTCTCCATTGCAATATCCAGCCATCAAGTGACACGGCATAATCAAAGTCTATTTTGTTGCCAGATATCTGAACTGGTACAGCCCCAACCCGTGTATAATTGAGCTTTGATATATCAGAAAATAGTATCTTTCCATAATAGCCTAATGGCTTGTCAGACATCTTTAACAAAACCCTATTTCCTGCCCATATCTTTGGTTTTCCAGGCAAATCAGAGATCTGCTCAAATGCTGTGAGATTATCGAGAAGAGGACATAAACTGTCTTTTTTTGATTCTAAAACAGACTGAAGATTTTCGATAATAGGATTATCACCAACAATGTATCTATCATCGAATATGAGCATTGGTATGCCAATTGTGCCAATTTTGTATTTTTCAGAATATGCAAGCAACAATCCTGAGTTCTCCGGTTGCTGATAAATTTCATATTCTATTATCACAAGGTCTGTGTTGTTTTTTAGTATTTCATTAAATAAGAATGGGTCTGTCTTTGCACAATGCGGACATCCTATGCCTGTGAAATATACCACACAATTATGTGCATAGACTGATGGAAATATCAATATCGTTAGAACAAGCAAAATTAATACTCTACTTTTCATATAATTTTTTGTTTTAATATCTTATATTTTCCCAAAAACAAAATTGTAAATATTGCAATAAATATAACTGTTAAAACAATCCATGCTATACTTGGTATTGCAGGTGTAGGTGAAGGTTCTGTTACATTTTCTGTTACGTTCTCTGTAATTGGTAATTTTGGTATGGACTGGAAAATCATAATCGCACCTGTTTCAAAAACAGATTTGAGATTTATATCTATATCAGCAATCCCATCATTATCGATATCTATCTGATTTTCTCCAAAAGATAGTATGTAGCTCTGTCCATCAAACTCTATGGTTACTGTTTGATTGCTAACAGCTATCAAGGTCATGTTTGTATCATTGAACACCACAATATCAGATATATTTAGATATATTTCCTTTCCTTGAATGTATGAAAATTCGTATATTTTTGGAACAACAATGACTTCCTCTATTTCTTCTGTTGGTGGTATGTAGCCACCTCCTGGAGCAGCTGGCCTCTGATAAGATGGTTCTGTCACTGTTATGTTTTTTGTTATGTTTGCAATCGAGCCATCCGAATCCCTTATATTTAAAATAACCGTATATGTACCTGAATTTTGATATGTATGTTGAACCGTTTCATTGCTCGTATGCAATAAGGAGCCGTCACCAAAATTCCACGAATATACAAAAGGCTTATCCCAACCTGTTGAATTAGAAGCATTAAATATCACAATTTGACCTTTTTGTGGTGATTGTGGATGCCAGTAAAAATCAGGTATTGGTATACTATCTAAAATCGTTATGTTTTGACAAAAAACAGAACTAAAATTATAAACATCTGTCACATTCAAACAGATTGTGTATGTGCCATTTTGACTATAAACATGACTAACATTTTGTTCAAAAGAAAAATTGCCATCACCAAGATTCCATTGCCATGTGGCATTATAAAAAATTTTTGAAAGGTCTGTGAAATTCACAGGCTTGCCTTCTTCTGGCGTCAAAGGTGTCCATGTAAAGCTTGCATTCGGTGTCAGATATATGTATATCCTGTTTGCTGCTTCTTCACGTCCATAG
Organism: Candidatus Aenigmatarchaeota archaeon; assembly: GCA_038999435.1. Lineage (GTDB taxonomy): Archaea > Aenigmatarchaeota > Aenigmatarchaeia > QMZP01 > QMZP01 > QMZZ01. The sequence goes on from JAVZYR010000012.1 coordinate 13,491, forward strand.
TTTCTATTCAGCAAAATCTGGGTTTGATTTTCTATACCTTTGTAATTTGCAACCACTTTGTGTGGCGTTAGATTGTGCTGTACATTTTCATTATCTATATAATATTGAGTCAAAAACCATCCTACTGACCCTGTATCATCTGTGATCAACTCAGATAAAGGATCAGTTTTGTTGAATTCGTATACTGTTACTGTTGCATTTTCTATAGGATTTCCAAGATGGTCTTTAATCCATACTGTAAGGGTCCAGTTTATCACAAGTCTTCTATCATTTACCGTATCATAGATCTGATTTGTTTCTGAAATGTTGGAATTATAATTAATATCTGCAAGAATTATGCCATACCCAGAATTTTCTAAAATATTACCATCTATAAATGCTAGTTCATTACCCCAACCTTTCCCAAAAATAGATATATTTGCATTGTTGATTTTATTGCCAATTACTGTTGTATTTTTGAAGAATCTTATCCCATAATCACAATTTGATAAATTGTTATTCAATAATGTATTATTTCCATATGTAACATAATTTAAATCTATACAGGAGCCTGAATTATCAATTATATTATCTTTGATTGTATTATTGGAACCATATCTAAATGTTCTTATTCCGCTGAAAGAAGAGTTGTATATTTTATTCCCGATTACCGTTGAATTACTATCAATCTCTATGGCAGTCCAACTATCATTGATTGTATTATTGAAAATAAATGCAGATGACGTATAAACATCAATTGCAATTCGACTACCAGAGAGGTAACCATAAAATAAATTATGTGAGATATTTTTTATTCCAGAATAATATCCATAGAAAACTGAATTTTCAAATATATTATAAAAAACATCCTGTCCTATAACACTTGAATTAACAAACATGTTATTGACAATCCTATCATATTTACCTTGTAATTGAGCAGAGATAAAAGTATTATTATATATTGTACCGTTATCTGTCAGTAAAGTTGTCCCGATGATTATATTTTCAGCTATTAAGCCTTCCAAAGCCCTGAGATTAAGATAACCACTATAGGTTGCATTGTTACCGATAAATGTTATATTATGTGGCGTAGGTATGACATACGAAACTCCTACACTTACATTCTCTAACGTGTTATTAATAATAGATATATTTTTAGCTCCCCAATCTATCTTAAATTGGCCTTGGCCTATGTTTCGCCACAGCCTATTATTGATAAAAATATTATATGTCCCTGTTGTTGAAAGGAGATAAGGATGGTTATAAATGTTGCAATTTTTCAATGTGACATTAGTCCCATCCACCCAAAATATTACAGGTTCCCATGGGTCATTAGGGTCAAAAATTGCAGTTATATTTGAAAAATCACAATCTACATCCAAATTATTTCCATTTATATTCACAAACCTGTCTGAATAGACTTTTGCAGTAAGGTAATAGTTTCCTCTGCATATTCTTTTCGATGTATTTGTACCCACGATTGATATAGGTCCAAGCCTTATGCACTGTGAAATATTAAGAATAATCGGTTCAGAGCTTCTTATTGTTCTTTCATGGTCTATCAAAAATATTTCATCATAGTTTCCTATGAATTCTTTATATGCACCAATTTTGTAGGATGTTTTGTTTTGCAATGTTCCGTTTGAAATAATCCATTCTTCAAGCACAAATGGCTGGGTCCATCCTGATTGATTTGTAAAACCAGACCATTCCAAAGCATCATCAAAATATACCGTAACACTTGCATTATCAACAGGGCCTTCATTTGAGATTACATTTACCTGAACATCCCAAGCTTTTGATACATCGATGATGTTATCATAAAATACATTCTCATTGTATATATCTTCAGAGAGATTTGAATTTACAGCCCGGATACCATAATCTAAGTTCTCAAATACATTTTGACTCGCATTCAACTCACCATCAAAAACATATACACCAATCTCTCCTGAACTTATATTGCAATTTTGTACTTTTACATTTCCACTGGCCCATATAGCTTTTTTATAATCATTTATAATGCAGTTTGATATATCTCCACCATTTTCAGAATATATCAATGTACCATTTGAAAATTCATTCCATATCATCGAGCCATGGCAATCAACCGCAACAGATGTTGTATTGAAAACTATCACAGGATAGTCAAGTTTCATAGACAGATGATAGCCCAAGCCATCAAGCTCCCATAAACCAGCTGAATTTATATAAAAGCTTACCTCGCTATCATTAAAATTGTGCAGCGCATCTGTTAGATTTGAATAATTACAACCGCTGTCACACACTGTTATAATCATTGGCTTTACATCAGTATAGCCATTTTTATTTTGACTTTCTGCACTCGTGCTGTTACAATAAACCATAAATGAATATATGCCTGGCCTTTCTATCGCAAGCTCATATTTCCATAAACCAGAAGTATAAACCATTGTATAGTTTGTATTATTAAACTCAAGCTGACATTCAGCATCCTCCACAGGCGTTGAATTTATACGATAGCTGTAGTTTGCATAGAAAGGTGTTAGACCTCCAACACTTCCACCAGGGCTCCAAACATCCAAAATAGAATTATCTATTGTTGTATAACTAGAAAATCCTGATATGTTAAATGCGAAATTTCCTTCATCGTATGAAATTGGAACACAATCAATGCAAACCTGTCCATCTTTTAGTATAACTGGCATAAATTGGAATGGCAGACCAAAAAATGAAAGTTCAGAGCTTTGATTAAATTTTTGGCATTCTGACCTGTTCAAAAGCGTGATGTTATTATACTTAACTATAAAACATGATTCGAGCCCATCTAAATTTGGCAACAAATCATATCTGACCTTTCCAAATGTGTTGAAAAATGCTTTAGCCTCATAATCTATTTTTAACATTATATCAGAAGCGATATCAAACTGGACCCTTGGAAACATCAAACCGGTTCGTGCCATAGAGTAGTTATCAGGAACAGGCTTTCCTGTTTTCTTCAAAAGGTCTCTCAATTCATCCGGTGTCAATGTTCTATTATTCATCAATCTGCTTTGCTGTTGTAATATGGCAGCAACACCTGCTATATGAGGTGCTGCAAAAGATGTACCTGAGCCTGTTCCATATGTGTTTGGCATTTTTGTTGAATTTATAGCATTACCTGGAGCAACGATATCAAGCATAGTTGGATGGACATTACTGTAATATGTCACTATATCATCTTTATATGAAGCTGCTACTGATGTTACATTTGCAAGGCATGCAGGATTTGATAAGCCATTTATAGAATAGCTATTTCCAGATGCAGCATCTATGAATATTCCATCAGCATGAGCAGCATCTACTGCTGGGGTTATTGTTGTATTTGTTGATGCTGCACACGATTCCCTGTCTGGATACACGTTCCATGTTCCAAGGCTTATTGTTATGATATCAATATTATATTCGTCTTTATGCTGTCGACACCAGTCTATGCCTTTTGCAATATCTGATGTATAGCATTGCCCCCCTGAATTACAAACTTTTACAGCAACTATGGATGCTGCAGGTGCTACACCTTTTATACCACCGTTTGCTGCAACAATACCTGCAACGCGTGTACCATGCCCATTATCATCTGTTGCATTCTCATCCTCTTCCTGGCCATTTGGGCAATACCCAACCCCATTACCTGGGATTGAATCATCAGCAAAACAGTGTTGTGCTATTATCCTATTTGCAAAGTCAGGATGCGGATATACACCTGTATCTATCACACATACAGAAATATTTTGACCAGTTAGGTTTTGGCCATCTATAACCTTTTTATGGACAATATCAGCTCCTATTAGCGGCAGTGTATCTTGAAGCATTATGTGCATTGCTTCATCAAGCTCAATCCTCACATCTTTCAAATTTGCTAAGTTTTTTATGTTCCTATTTTCTACCAGACCTATGTATGCATTTAGATAATCAGAATATACAAAATTACTTAAACCTGTTTGCTTGATTTCATCGAAATCAGCAGTTGTTTTTAACACGATTCTTCTGACATCCTCTTTTGGGCTTATGTTTATTTCAAATTCTTCTTGACCTTTTAACTCATCTAAAACCCACTCTAACCTGTCAATGAGCCCGTTATCATTTTTATCAACATATCTTATGCCTTCTCTCAAAGAAATATTGTACCATTTCAGCTCTATGTCTTGTCTGAAACTTTCCGGAATGTCAGCCCATATTCTTAAATCCTTTTTTATTATCGAAGAATAAACTCTTATTTTGTTACCCTCTCTTTCTATACCAGGGGCTGACATGTCATGTGTCAAAACACCACACTTTAACTCCTCTTTTCCTGCCAGTAATCTGCCATCAAATGTGCTTAACAAAAATATGGATATAAAGAAACACAACAAAAGAATTAAAGTAATTATTTTATAGGAATTTCTCATTATTTCTTTTAGGGAAAAAACTTAAATTCTTAAATTAATTATCCCAAAAATCAAAATTTTAAATGATCACTTCTGTTAGAAAACGTGATGGTAAAATAGTCCCTTTCGAGCCAAAAAGGATTGAATATGCAATACATCGTGCACTTTTTGATGCAAAAATTAGAGATGGAAAAAACGCAAAAAATCTTGCTAAAAAGGTTGTCGATATTTTGGAAAAGAAAAATATAGAAATACCAAGTGTTGAATTAATACAAGATGTTGTTGAAAGTGTTTTAACAAAATGGAAACCAAAAGTTGGAAAAATATATGGAGATTATAGGCAGAAAAAGGCAGAGATAAGAGAAGCAAGAGAAAAATACGGCATTGAAGCAAAGCTTAGCTATAATGCAATGGTTGTGCTTGAACAAAGATATCTGCTTAGAGATGAAAAAGGACAGATAATCGAAAAACCTGGTGATATGTTCAGGCGTGTTGCTCGGGCAGTGGCTGATGTAGAAAAAAAATATGGCGGTGATACGAAAAAGGTTGAAGAAGAATTTTTCAACATGATGTCAAGGTTAGAATTCCTGCCCAATAGCCCTACGCTTTTCAATGCTGGTGCTCCACTTGGTCAGCTCTCAGCATGTTTTGTCCTGCCTGTTGATGATTCTCTGGAATCTATATTTGAGGCTGCAAAAAGGCTTGCAATCATAGAGCAAAGTGGTGGTGGTGTTGGTTTTTCATTTTCCCGTTTAAGACCAAAAGGTGATATCGTCAGGTCAACGATGGGTGTAGCATCAGGACCTGTGAGCTTCATGAGGGTCTTTGACACCATAACTGATGTTATAAAAGCAGGTGGAAAAAGGAGGGGGGCAATGATGGGTGTACTAAGTGTACATCATCCTGATATTGAAGAGTTTATAGAAGCAAAATCTGATCCAACCATGCTTAAAAATTTCAATCTTTCTGTTGCTGTGAGTGATAAGTTCATGCAGGCCCTAACAAAGAATGGGGAATATGATATTATAAACCCGAGGACAAATCAGGTTGTGAAAAGATTGCCAGCAAAAAAGATATGGGATATGATTGTTAAGAGTGCATGGGAAAGAGGCGACCCAGGCCTACTTTTCATAGACGAGATAAATAGAAAAAATCCTACAAAACACATTGGGCAGATAGAAGGAACAAATCCATGTGGTGAGCTTCCTCTTCATCCCTATGAATCTTGCAACCTTGGCTCAATAAACCTAACAAAAATGCTTGAAAAGAAAGGAGAAAAATATGAGATAGATTGGGAGAAATTGTCAAAAACAGTGAAAATGGCTGTAAGATTTTTGGACGATGTTATTGATGCCAACAGATATCCATTTCCTGAGATTGAAAGGATGACAAAAGCAAATAGAAGGATAGGGCTTGGGGTTATGGGTTTTGCAGACATGTTATTCCTTATGAAAATACCCTATGACTCAGAAAAGGCTATTGAATTAGCTGAAAGGTTGATGAAATTCATCTCAACAGAAGCAAGGAAAGAATCTGAAAAACTTGGTGAGGAAAGAGGTTCATTTCCTAATTTTAAAGGCAGTTTATGGGAACAGAGTGGCTACAAGACAATGAGAAATGCCACAACTACAGTCATTGCACCTACAGGTTCGATAAGTATTATAAGTGGGTGTAGTTCAGGTATAGAGCCTGTATTTGCCTTAAGCTATGTTAGAAAAATTTTAGGTGGTAGAGAGCTACTCGAATCGAATTGGATATTTGAAAGGGTTGCTAAAGAAAGGGGATTTTATTCAGCAGAACTTATGTTTAAAATAGCGCAAAGTGGTTCTATACAAGGTTTTAAAGAAATACCTGCTGATGTGAGAAGGGTATTTAAAACTGCTTTGGATATAAAACCAGCATGGCATGTCCGTGTGCAAGCTGCTTTTCAAAAGTATGTTGACAGCTCTGTAAGCAAAACAATAAACTTTCCACATTCGGCAAAACCTGCTGATTTTAGCAAAGCATTTATGCTTGCATACAAATCTGGATGCAAAGGCATAACAGCATATAGATATGGTTCAAAACCTGAACAAGTCTTCTACATAAAACCTATGATAAAAGCAGAAGCTGAATATGCTGGAGGATGTCCAGGGATCTGTCCTTTGTGAATATGGGTGATATATATCTTTATACAGGAACTGGAGGTGGAAAAACGACAAATGCAATAGGCTTAGCTGTAAGGGCAGTGGCACACAACAAAAAGGTTGTGATGATACAATTTCTCAAATGGTGGGAAAAAACAGGAGAATATAAGATAAGAAAAAGACTTGGACCGAATTATGAAATCTATCAATTTGGAAGAAAGGGATGGAAAGGACTAAAAAATCTCGGGCCAGAAGATGCTAACCTTTGCAAAAAAGGGATAAAGTTTGCAGAGCATGTTGTTAAAACTAAAAAGCCCTTTTTGCTTATTTTAGATGAGATAAATCTTGTTGTTCACTGCAAGTTATTGAATGTGAACGATGTAATTGCACTACTTAAAAAAATACCAAAGAGGACACATGTTGTTTTAA
>JAVZYR010000013.1:0-17443 GCA_038999435.1 Candidatus Aenigmatarchaeota archaeon
AAGCTGATTTTCTATATAATATTGATGGTCAATGGGTATCTTTTTTTCTTTTACCCAAATTGGATCTTCTGCCCTCTTTGAAATGTTCTGTGTCCCCTTTACAATCACATATCCGACCCTATCACCAATATCAGGCACTGAGCCACCCCTACTTTTTATTTTTTTCACAACCTCTATGTGAGGTTGTATGCCATCATACGCCTTTGGCGCCTTTGTAATAGTTTTTGTTATCGTAAGATCGGATATGTCTATCTCTCCGCGCATTAGCATCTCTGATATCTCCCTAAATCTCTTTATAGCTGCCTTAACATCATTTTTCTTAAAAACAATCTCAAGTATCTCTTTTAACACTTTTTCAACAAGTGGGCACCAATCACGTCTTATTGTTTCAATACCTTTTGTTACAATAGTATAATCATAGCCATCTTCTTTCTCTATAATAGCAAGACCTGCATACCTTTTCTTTGTTAATGGTAAAAATCTCAACAAAACTTTTTCAAATTCCAATTCAATACCTTTAGGAAGCTGTGATGTTATGTTTTCAGCAAGTTCCCTACCTCTTTTAATAACCTCTTCGATATCTTTTCCAGGAATTTCAACAAAAACAGAATCTGTATCACCATAAACAACCCTAAAACCGTATCCACTTTCTATCAAACTTTTTGTTTTTATTATCATATCTCTGCCAAAGGATGTTATAGCATTTGCAATATCAAGATTGAATAATCTTGACCGAGTATAGCCAAAGTAGCCATAAAATGCATTTGCAAGTATTTTTAATGCCCATTGATGTGCATCGAGACTTCTTTTTATTACCTCATTCTTTTCAGATTTTAGTTGTTTTTTGACTTTTTGTCTTCTTATCATCAATTCATCAACTATTAATGGAATAATACCTTGTTTTTTTTCAGGGGAAAGAAATCTTACACCAGAAGGTGCTATAATATCTCCATTTTTGCACAATGTGGTTGGACAAATGTTAAATGTCTTTATAATTGATGGGTACATTGATTTGAAATCTAAAACAACAACATTAGAATGCAAACCTTTTATCGGCTCGAGAACCTCACCACCTTCCAAACCACTCCCTTTAATTTCTACTGATGGTTTACATGGTAACACATAGCCATTTTCATTAAATTTTCTTAATAAAAAGTTTTCTATTTTGGTTGATTCTCCACCTTCAAATGCATCCTGTAATAATATACCTGAAATAGCAGACAGGGCAAAATACTTATCAAATAAATGCAACTTTTCAACAAGTTCTAATAAAAGTAAAGAGTCTATTTTGTTGTATTCTACAAGCCTTTGAAATTCCTCATCATTACCATACCAGAATTGTCTAATTTTTGACAATCTAAGTACTTCTTTCTTTCCTTCCCCTAACAACGCTCGACATACAAAATCCAAATCGTATTTATAAAGAGGGAAATCCTTTTTGACAATCTCAAAAATATCTGCAACAACCCTTCCAGGTATAGAGACCCTGTGTTTTATTCCAATCTTCCTTGCACTTACAGCTTTTTGTCTACATCTTCCAAACAAAGGCTTTATACCATACTGTGACATTCTTTCAAGTATGTATGGAATGTCAAAATTATTGCAGTTATAACCACATATGATATCCGGGTCATATCCGTTCACAATCTTTATGAACTCCTCGAGCATCTCTTTTTCATCACTGAAAAAATTTACCCCTTTACCACGTCTTGTTGAAAGTATGATATTTTCCTTTCCCTCGTATTTCTGGTTAAATGCAAAGGATATGAGGATAATTGGATCATTTTTTGCTTCTGGTTTTTTCCCAGTTTCTGATACACATTCTATATCAAAAGCAAGTATTTTTAGATTAACATTTCTTTCCTGTACTATCGGCACAATCTTCTTTGCCTTTATAGATTTTATCGGCACAATTTGTGTATTAACAGGTTCTCCTTCTACATCTATCCATCCCATACCAACAAGGCCATTATCAATCATAAATCTGTAGTTGAAGAGTATATCTGCTTCGTATGTTTTTATTCCGGCTTGCCTCAATCTTTCTCGCCACAAAGGTACATCTGCAGGATTTTTAACTTTTATTAAATAGAGTTTTGTTTTTCCCTTTCCAATTACCTCTTTTTCAACAATTTTTGCATCCAAATCCTTTTCAAACCCATCTATACTTTCTGCGTAAAAATATGGCTCAAAATCATGACAGAATATGCATACTGGACCACTATCATTTCTTGCAAAAATCCTTATTATTGGCCCATCATTACCAGAAATATAATCAACATCAATTATTTGTGCAATCATAATTTTGATTAGGTTTAAAATTAAAATAATTTATGAGGATAGATCCAAATCAGATTGAAAAGCTTGCAAAAAAATTGGGATTGAAAACAGAACAGATATCTGCAGATGAGGTTATCATAAAGACTGCAAACAAAGATATAATAATAAAAAAACCACAGATAACAAAAATGATATTTGCTGGACAGGAGACGTTTCAGATTTCTGGTGAAGTTCAAGAAGGGATAAAAGAGGAAGATATAGCACTTGTTATGCAAAAAACAGGTGTAAGCAGAGAAGAAGCAGAAAAGGCATTAAAAAAGGAAGGTGATATTGCCAAAGCAATAATTTCACTTAAAAAATAAACTTCTCAGCACATCATCAAGCTTTTTTATTTCAACCCTTTTTTGTGACTGATCATTTCTATTTCTTATTGTAACCGTATCATCTTCGAGTGTTTGATGGTCTATTGTTATGCAGAATGGCGTTCCAATTTCATCTTGTCGATAATAAAGCCGGCCTATGAAACCCTCATCATATACAACAAACCAACCTTTAGATTTGAGCATGTTATACACCTCTTTTGCCTTTTCAGGCAAGCCATCTTTGGAAACAAGAGGGAATACTGCCATCTGATAAGGCGAGATAAGCGGAGGAAAAGAAAAATATATTCTTTTTTTATCTGCTTTTAGACAAGATTCCATAAGAGAAAAAAGCGGTCTATCTATACCAAATGCAACCTCTATAACATGAGGTATGATCTTTTTTCCATTATAATCTATAGTTAAATCCGCACCTGATAGCTGTGCATGTCTTGATAGGTCGTAATCTGTTCTGTCTGATATCCCAACAAGTTCGATGCGGCCAAATATGTCAGATAAAAATTCTATATCCCATGTATCAAGAGAGTAAAATGCACGCTCTGTATCTTTATGTTGTCGAGCACACAGTCTGTTTCTATCAATACCCATCTTTTCGAAAATCTGCACACACCTCCCAACCCAATATGCAATCCATTCTGATGTATACTGTTTAAGTTCAGAAACCCTAATCATTTTTTCTTTTTTCCAATCCTTTTTAAGGCATGATATTTTTTCATTCTCAACATCGCTAAATTTTGGATGTTTTGCCTTCATATCAGGAGCAAGGAAAAATTGTGCTTCTGCCTGTGAAAATTCTCTGAGCCTTACAACCGCCTTTCTTGGTGATATCTCATTTCTAAATGATTTTCCTATTTGCAAAACACCAAAAGGAAGATTCTTTCTACCAATCTCATATAATCTTTTGAATGACATGTAAGTTACCTGTGCTGTTTCTGGCCTAAGTGCACCACTTATCTTTCTTTTTCCAGGTCCTATCTCTGTTTTAAACATAAGGTTGTAATCATAAACAGAGCCAAGTTTCCCCCCACATTTTGGACAGGATATTTTCGCATTTTCAATTTCTTTCTGTATTTGACCAAGAGACATACCATCCGTTTTTATCCCTCTTTCCTCCTCAAGTAAATGGTCTGCTCTGTATGCCTCACCACATGTCTGGCATTCAATTGTAAAATCTGTAAAAAATTCCATATGCCTTGATGCAACCCACGGGTCTTGTGTTGTGAGTATCGGGCCCTCAAAAAGAAGACATCCTTCATCGATAACAAAAACCTTTCTTAAAAAATCTTCTATTCTCATTTTCAAAAGTGCTCCTACAGGGCCATATTCATAGAAACCAGAGCAACCTTGATATATCTCAAATGCAGGCCAAAAAAACCCCCTTCTCTTTGCAATCTCAAGCAAATCTTTCATATCATACAAAAAACATTGCTGATATTAAAATCCAATGATAAGTTCATATAAATAATTTCATTTACATTTAAAATTATGTTGTCAGACATTCATATCCACAGCGAATATTCAGAAGATTCTAATTCTAAGATAGAGGATATAATAAAAATCGCAAAAAGAAGAGGACTTGATGCAATTTCAATCACAGATCATGGCACTGTTGAAGGTTCTCTTCGCGCAGCAAAGATTGCAAGAGGTATAAAAATCATACCTGGCCAAGAAATAAAAACAAAACAAGGCGAAATACTTGTTTATAATTTAACCCATGATGTGAAGGAAAATATGGATATAACAAAAACATGTAAAAAAATAAAAAGAGAGGGTGGTCAAATTTTCATCCCACATCCTTTTGACATAACAAGAAAATCTGTAAATAATAAAATAGCATCTATTTTGAATTTAATTGATGGCATAGAATCTTTTAACTCAAGAACACCATTTCCATTCAATGTAAAAGCACAAATCTATGCAAAATCATATGGTATTCCTACTTCTGCTGGCTCTGATGCACATTTTATTTCTGAAATAGGAAAATGTGCAGTAAAAATTTATGGTAATCCAAGTCTTTCAAAAATAAAAATAAAAAGGATGTGCTATTCTTATTCTGGAAGGATCTGTTCAACAATTTATAAATTTCTAAAACCAATCTAATTTTATGAAAGCAACATCCATCGCTAAAGCACTTACAGTAATCTTTTTTGGTGGGATATCATGCTTCTATCTATGTACGTTACTTGGTTTTTTAGGCCTTGTTTCATTCTTTGCATCAATATCAATAGCCTTTTTTTTACTTGGTAAAAGATGGGAGATGAGACTAAAAAGACCTGCATTGAAAGACGAGCCATTTGTCTCAATCATAATTCCTGCATTTAGATCAGAGGAGTATATAAAAGATACAATAATTGCTGCAAAGGCTTTGGATTGGAATAAGAAAGAGATAATTGTTATTAATGACAGCAGAGATAGAACACCACAAATATGCAAAGAATTGGGTGTCAGGTGTATTCAAAATAAAAAAAGACTTGGAAAAGCGATCTCACTTAACAAAGCATTGAAATATGCAAAAGGTGATTTTGTATTTTTTATAGATTCCGATACTGTAGTAGAAAAGGACTGCCTTAAAAAAATGATACCTTGGTTTTCTGATAAAAGGATTGCTGTGGTAGCACCAAAGTATCTCACAAAAAATACAGAAAACATTATTGCAAAGTTTACTTTACTTGAAAATATATTCAATCAAAACCTTTGTAAAATACACATGCTTTTTGGAGGTATGCCTGCATTTAGAGGTTGCGCAGTTATTATAAGAAAGGATGTCTTGCTAAAAGTTGGAGGTTGGCCAAAAACACTTTCTGAGGACCTTTCATTGTCAAGGCTCATTATTCAAAAAGGTTTTAAAATACATTTCGATCCTACAACAACAGTATACACAATTGAACCAAACAGTATCAAGTCATTGTCAAAACAAAGAAAGAGATGGGGAAGGATGGCATTTTATGAATTTTATGATAATAAAAGTTATTATCTAAAAAACCCACAATTTTTTATTCACACATTTCCAGTTATATTTTCTTTTCTCGTATTTACAGGTGCTATTTTATGGCAAACAGTTGTAATATTACCAATTGCAGCATATCTTTTTTATATTTCAGCAGCAAAAGAGATATTGGCAATATTTTTATATCTTCTCTTTTCAACAATTGCTAATCTTTCAGTACCTCTTGGTCCATCATTTGCTGCATACACAGCCATCCTCAGTATACCTGAGACAAAAAAAGATGCATTTTTAATATTTCCATATCTGTTAATTTATGTACCCATTGCAACATTGTTGTATGCAAGGGCAATCTTAATAGGCCTTTTTGACAGGATTAGGAAAAAACCCGAATTTGATTTTTCTTTCTGGTGAAATATGAAAAGATATATCTTGACAAAAGAAGGGATGACATATGCCAAAATAGGTTTGCCAGAAACAAGGCTGCTAAAATTAAAATTTCCTATTTCAATTAAAGATGCTAAAAAAACAGTACAAGAACTTAATATTGCAATACAATGGGCAAAGAAAAAAGGATGGATTAAGATAAGTGATGGTAAAATAATTTTATTAAAAAAACCAGAAAAGTTTGAAGAGGAAGAGGCCCTTAAAAAAATAGCCCAAGGGAAATACTCAGATATATCAAAAAATTTTATTGAGATACTGCTCAAAAGAAAGTTGATAGAGCCTGAAAGGGCAAGAGTAGAAAAAATAAAAGAGCTTACATCAGAACATCTAAAAACTGGTGCATGGAAAGAAGCAGAGATAGTTCCTTATAATGTAAAGGTTCCAGGGGAACAGATATTTCCAGGAAAGCATCATATTCTTACTGCTTGGATTAAAAAAATAAGAGAAATATTTTTTGATCTTGGTTTTGAAGAAAAAGAAGGTCCTCTCATAGAAAATGCATTTTGGAACTTTGATGCACTTTTTGTTCCACAAGATCATCCAGCAAGAGAACTTGCTGCAACATTTTATATGTCAAATCCAAAAGAGTTAGGTTTGCCCGACAAAAGGCTTATCGATGAGGTTAGAAGAACACATGAGAATGGTGGGGCAACAGGCTCTGTAGGATGGCAGTATAAATGGGACCAGAGGCTTGCAAGTCAGGCAATCCTCAGAACACACACAACATCTGTTTCTGCAAGGGCGCTGAGTGAGATAGAACCCCCTGCAAAGATTTTCAGTATAGGTCGTGTATTTAGAAATGAGACAATAGACTATAAACATCTACCAGAATTCACACAGATAGAAGGTATTGTTGTGGATGAAAATGTCAGTTTTAGGGACTTGCTTGGCTATCTTAAAGAATTCTATGTTAGACTTGGTTTTAAAAAAATCAGATTTAGACCTGCATATTTTCCATATACAGAAATGTCTGTCGAGCCAGAGGTTTATTTTGAAGAAAGAGGGGAGTGGCTTGAGCTCGGTGGTGCAGGTATATTCAGACCAGAGGTCACAAGACCACTTGGCGTTGATTGCCCTGTACTTGCATGGGGTCTTGGACTTGAAAGGCCTATAATGCTAAGGCTTGGTATAAAAGATATAAGAACATTTTATTATCAAAACGATCTAAAATTTTTGAGAGAGGTAAAATTATGGCTGTAATAGAGATAGAAAAAGCTGATTTGGAATCGCTTGTTGGGAAAAAGCTAACAGAAAAGGATTACAAAGAGAGGATACCTATGATTGGTTGTCCACTTGAAAAAATGGATAATAAAAAGGTATGGTATGAAATATTCCCAAACAGACCAGATATGCTTGCAGTTGAGGGTTTTGCTCGGGCTGTAAGACATTTTTTCGGTATCTCAAAGCCAAACCTTGCATATCCGGTCGATTTTATGAAAGCTGAGATAATAGTTGACAGCTCTGTAAAGACAGTAAGGCCTGAAATATGTGCTGCTATTTTAAAAAATGTTCAGCTTACAGACAGCTTGATCGCATCGCTTATGCAGGCCCAAGAGAAGATACACGAAACATTTGGGCGAAAGAGGACAAAAGTTGCAATAGGTGTGCATGATGTGAGCAACATCGTATGGCCTTTGAGGTATAAAGCAGTACCACCATCTACTGTTAGTTTTATCCCACTCAATTCAGAAAAACAGATGAATCTTTATGAAATATGTAAACAACATCCAAAAGGTATAGAATATGGCTGGATATTGAAAAAAAGCAATTTCTGGCCTGTCATTTTTGATGCAAAGGATAGGGTTATATCATTCCCGCCAATAATAAATTCTAATTTAACAAAAGTGAAAGAAGATACAAAGAATATTTTGGTTGAGGTTACAGGGATGCATCCATTAGCAACAAAACTCGCACTAAACATACTTGTTACAGCAATATACGAAAGAGGATGTAAAATAGAGGCAGTAAAAATTGGAGAGAAATGGACACCTGATCTTGAGCCAAAAAAAATGAAGATTGACATAGGATATGTTAACAAACTTCTTGACCTTGATATCAAAGAATGGGAACTCAAACCAGTTCTACAAAAAATGGGGCTTGAATGGGAGGATGGGCATGTCCTAATCCCACCATACAGGGCCGATATCATGCATGAGATAGATATCGTTGAAGACATAGCCATAGGGTGGGGTTATGAAAGGTTTGAACCAAAACTACCACATATACAAACAATAGCAAAAAGGGATGAGAGAAACGAGATTATCGCATTTCTTAAAGAAATTTTGATTGGTTTTGGTTTGCAAGAAGTTACTGGTATGATATTGACAAATGAAAAAAGCGAATTTAAAATGATGGAAAGGAGCGAAAGTAAGACATGTCAAACTGCAAACCCACTAAGTTCGGAGTGTACAATATGCCGGAAGTCTATTTTACCATCTCTTCTTAAGGTTTTAAGCCAAAACAGACATTATCCATTCCCTCAAAATATCTTTGAGATTGGTGATGTGTTGATACCAGATAAGGAAATCATGCAAAGAAAAAAATTGGCTGTGGCAATCTCTGATGAAAGAATAAATTATTATCAAATTGCAAATATACTCAGTTCATTTATGAAAAACATAGGTATAGAATATGAAATAAGAGAAACAAAAGATAGTAGTTTTATAAAAGGAAGAACAGGGGCAATATTTATATTTAAAACACAAATTGGATTGATAGGAGAGATAAATCCAGCTGTGCTTGAAAATTGGAAAATTTGCACACCTGTTGCTGCATTCGAAATAGACCTTGAAAAAATAATAGATTATCTTGCAAGCCAACCAAAGATTTTGTGAATAAATACCGGACCAGGTCTATAATCAATATCTGCTATTTTTGCTGCAAGATGTTTAAATTGTAAGGCAGCCTTTGAGCTTGGACTGTGTAGCACAACAGGTACCTTTTCAGCTATTGCCTTTTGCACTGCTCTATCTTCTGATATTTTGGCTATGACAGGTACACCAAGAAATTCTTCTATCTCGTCAGTTGTCCATTCGTGTGATTTTCCGCTAACCCTATTTACAACAACACCAAGATTTACTGTTCCATACCTTTCCGCAAATCTTATTAGTTTTAATGCATCGGTTAAGGCAGGAAGCTCAGGATTTGTGACAATCAACAGCTCATCGGCAGCATCAAGGACAGAAAGAGCTTCTTGGCATAGTCCTGCTGCAGAATCAATTAGTATAAAATCATTATCTTTTACTATACCATTTAAAATATCCAAGAGATGACCTGCTTTTGGCGACATCACTTTTTTCACCGAAACATCAGCTGGCACCACCTTAAATCCAGCTGGATGTCTCCATATCACAGATTCAAGTTTTGCCTTCTTTTTTATAACATCTTGTAATGATGGCCTTGTTACGGGTACGCCTAAATGAAGACCGAGATTTGATGTTGTAAGATTACCATCTATTATTATGACAGATTTTCCAAAACCACTAAGAGCAGCAGCTAAATTTGCAACTGTTGTTGTTTTGCCAACACCACCTTTACCAGAGCTTATTGTTACTATCCTTCCCATATTATTTTTTGTGTAGACATGCTTAAATACCTTTTGGTAGTAAAACGGGCCCGGGAGGATATCCTTTTCGAGCCTTCTTGTGAAGAATGGCCCAATCGAACCCCCAACCTTGGGCTTAGGACGCCCCTGCTCTATCCAATTGAGCTACGGGCCCTTATTTTTATATTAATTAAATACAATTTATGCAAAAGCCCATATTTTGCATTTTATTTTTGATAATTTTAATCTCTGGTTGCACACAAACAGGAATGATAATTGATAATGTAACACAGGAGCAAGAATTACCACAAAATATTAGCATTGAGCCACAACGTGTAAATGAAACACAAAATGTCATCGAGGAGCAAAATTTAACACAAAATGTATCTGTAATAAATCCCTGCGAAAATATAACTTGTATGCCAAACAGGCAAACATGCCTTGATGGCTATGTTGCTGAATGCAAAAATTTTTGTGAGCCAGACACAGGAAAATGTAGCAATTGCACACCTTCATGTACTGGCCATGATACAGAATGTAGCAAAACCTGTGGTGCTTGTCAGCAATTGGATAAGATAAAATGTACATGTCAGGATATTAAACCATGTTGCGGAAATGGTATTTGCGAAAATGAGGAAAGTAGCGATAGCTGCCTTGAGGATTGTGAACCTGAGATAAAAACACAAACCATTGAGCTACATGTCTATATCAGTGAGATAATGTACAATCCATCAACTGCACAAGGTAAAGATGATTACAATGAGTGGATTGAGATTCACAATCCAACAAACAACCCAATAAATCTTGAGGGTTGGATGCTTTGTGATGATATACTGAAATCAGGATATGTTCGCTATCCTGATAAAACTTTATTAGATGATAATGGATATGTACTTGAGCCAGGAAAAAGGGCCATAATCACTGATGGTGGAAGTGGTACTGAGGTTTATACCAATTTTGCAGTTGAGCCATCGCTTGCTTTGAATACAGGCAACAAATCATTGTTATGTGGTGGCCTTACAAACTCGAATAGGACAATTACATTAAAAGATGATAAGGGCAATATCATCGATGAGGTAACTTATTACAGAACATGGGGTGCAGATGGTAATGGAAAATCTTTACAAAAAATCAACAATGAATGGGTAGAAGCAGAGCCAACACCAGGAAGATAATTATCTACAATCCTCACAAAGCCATTTTCCTGCAATCAGCTTTAGATTATCAGAATAGCCACCACAATTTTCGCATATACCAGATAAAACCTGTTTTGGCGCTGCAACGATACTGGCCCTTGCCTTTAGCTTTTCTGATAATATATCTATCAACTCTGGTGTTGTTATGAGTATCTCTTTATCAGATACTATACCAACAAGCCTACCACCATGCACCACAGGTATCCTTTTATATCCCGTCTTTACCATCCTTTTTGCAACATCCAAAATCGATTCTGATGGAACTGCAGTCACGAGTGGCCTTTTCTTTAAATCCTTTATTTTTGTTCTTTTTGGGCTCAAGCCATTTGCAACAACTGTTACAATATCCTCAGAAGTTACAATCCCAACAGGTCTTTCACCCTCCATTATAACAACAGAACCAACCTTATTTGTTGTCATTATCTTTGCAGCTTGCTCTATTGTTATGTTTTGGTTCGCTGTTATAACCCCCTTTTTCATTACCTCTTGAACCTTAATCATATTTCTAATTGTGCAAGTGATTTAAATTACTTAAAAATCAAACCCTTAACATAATTTGTAAATATCTCTACTCCTTTTCCACAGCTATCCAGGCCCACTTCATTACCAAGGAAATATTTTCTTAAAAGAGATTCACAATCATTGCCTTTTATTTCTATTGTATTTGCTTTATTTCGAATATATGATGGTATAATCTCATTTGCAATCTTTTCTGCAGCCATTTTAATGACATATTTATCATCTGGTAGCTCAAGCGGATCTGGTTCAACAACACCAGGCTTTGGATTGTGTATTGTATCATCAGAGACAGATGCACATACATGCTTATCTTCAGCTAAGATTGACATATCAATACATGCAGTTTTTGTGACCGTCTCAATCTGATAGTTCCAATATGCATATTCAGGGACTTGTATATACTGTGGAGTTTTGCTCAGTTGAGATTGTAAGGCTGCCTGATAGGAGATAAGCCCAAGCTGATTGAACGATTCACTAAGTGATTGTGCAGCGCGTGAAGAATTTTCCATACAACCAATCACACTTTGACATGGGCCATAATTCTGACTTTCAAGCGCTTTTTCTCTCTGCTTAGAAAGTTCGATTTCCATCTCCACACGCCTTATTTCTCTTTCTAGTTCATCATATTTTGGATTTCTTTCAGTACGATAGGAAGCAATGTATTCTTTTGTTGCAGACCTTATACTACTGATTTTATCGATGTTTATATTCTTAACATTACCAACAACTTTTATCTTTCCATCAGGCCCTGCATATGCCCATTTTCCAACCATACTTTCAAACACCTCTTCAACGTTTAAGGTATCTTGTAAGAAGTCTTTATTTTGTGCTCCTATCTGAAAATCAAAGTCAAAACCAATCCTTTTTGCTAAACTCTTTCTAACCCTTTCAACAGATTCGGCATCATCTGCTTTGAGATAATTAAAAAGGGATAGGCCATAATATCCTTTTGTTTCATACAGTTTGCCTTTTGCAAGCCACACATTCTTAAGACCAGTTTTAGCATCTGTATTTTCAGGCTCCCAATCTAAAACATCATAATACAGCTTTTCTGCATCATCAAAAAGACCTGCACTAAGTTTTGTACTCGCCTTTGACATCATATCTTTGATTGCAACAGGTTCTATTTCCTCAAGCAATTTTCCAGCACCTAGTTTTGGATATATCTCTTCAGCCTCTTTTAATGCTGACCTTGCTTCAGCCCATTTCTTTTGTTTGATACAATCCTTACCTTTTTCATACATTTCATTTGCACGTGATATGGCATTTTTTGCAATCTCTATATTTTTTGCCGCCTCTTCTATCACACCAAATTTTTGTGTCCTTTCGAAAACATCTATTGCTTGCTCAAATTCTTTCATATTTAGAAGTTGAGATCCACATGAAAGGCCAGCATCAACATACTCAGATCTAAATTCACTTTTTTCTCCATATTTTGGTTGCATTTCAAGGGCAGATTCATAATGCTTAAATGCCTTGCAAAAATTACCCTTTTTCATTTCTGATTTTGCTTCAAATTTTTCATTTATAGCATTTAGTTTAAAATCAGCTTGTAAAGGACTTGAAAAATAAAGAAAACATGCTGCGGCAAGATAGCCTAGCATCCTTTTCATGTATAATATTAGAAACTTAAATTTAAACATTATGAACAATTTTCTTTATGAATATAGAAGAGATGTTGATATCCAATTCAAAGGAAATAGACAGGCTTATAGAAAAATACATCCCTAAGCAAATCAGCAGGACATGGCTTAAAAATTTCAACCCCAGTTATGAGCCTGATGGCATTGCTTTACAACATGCAATAAATGAGCCTGTATGGGAATTTCTCAACAGAGGTGGAAAGAGGTTCAGGCCATTTCTTTATTTAACATTGCTTGAAGCACTTGGCGGAGATGTAAAGAAGTACAGGGATTGGGCTGCTCTCATAGAACTAACACACGAGGGCAGTATCATTGTCGATGACATTGAAGATAACGGTTTGTTGAGAAGAGGTAAACCATGTCTGCATCGCATTTTTGGTATAGACATAGCAGTGAATGCAGGCAATTTTATGTTTTTCTTGCCATTACTTATTTTTAAAAAACAGAGGCTTGAGCCAGAGTTAGCAAGCAAGGCATGGCAGATCTGGGCTGAAGAGATGACAACCATACATTTTGGTCAGGCATTGGATATATGGTGGCACAAAAAAAAGACGATACCAAGCGAAAAGCAATATATGCAGATGTGTGCATGGAAGACAGGAACACTGCTTAGGATGGCTGCACGGCTGGCAGGTCTGTTTGCAGGTAAGGATGAGGTTGTGCAGGCAAGGCTTGGCAGATTTGCTGAAATGGTTGGCATTGCATTCCAGATACAAGATGATATACTTGACATAATTGCAGATAGACAGCGTTTTGGCAAGGCATGGGGTAACGATATAACTGAAGGTAAAAAGACGTTGATGGTTATACACACATTTAAAAGGGCAGATAAAAGCGATAGGGAAGAGCTTTTGGCAATACTTAACAGCCATACACGTAACCCTGTGAAAATAAAAAGGGCAATAGAGATAATTAAAAAATATGATTCAATTCAATATGCACAGAAAAGAGCAGAGGAAATGGCAAACAAGGCATGGAAGGATATAGAAAGTATATTACAGGAAGGAAAGGCAAAGCAAAGGCTAAAGGAATTTGTGGAATTTCTCATAAAAAGGAGATGGTAGGATGTGGCTTAAGATTGTAGAAAAGTTTAGGGAATGGAAAAGGGTTATGTCAGTTGCAAGAAAACCAGATAAGGACGAATTTCTTACATCAGCGAAGATATGTGCACTTGGTATAACAATTATAGGCATAATCGGTTTTGTAATATTCCTCATCTTCATTTTCACAGGGATATGATATACATCATCAGAACAACAGTTGGAAGGGAGGAGATTGTTGCAGATATGATACACTCTCGCGCAAAAGAGGAAAAGGCGATAAAGGCAATATTTCATCCCGCTGAGATAAAGGGTTATATATTCATAGAAGGAGAACATTCTGCAATACAAAGAGTAGCAACAGGCGTAATGCATGTAAAAGGGATTATACCAAAACCAGTTGAACTTGATTCGATAAGACATTTTCTTGAACAGAAAAAGGAAGGAATAAGCCTTTCAATTGGTGATACTGTTGAAATTATTGGTGGCCCATTTAAAGGTGAGAAAGGACGGGTGCAAAGGATAGAAAAGGATGAAGTGACTGTAGAATTGCTTGAGGCAGCAATACCCATACCTGTTACGATTGCTACAGAGTTTGTAAGGCTTATAAAACCTGCTGAAAAGAAAAATGGCTAAGCTTGTGATTGGTGTTGGTGGGGCATTAATCAAAAATGGAAAAATCCTCATTCTCAAAAGAGCAAAAGGCAAAACACTGGCTCAGCATTGGGAAATCCCAGGAGGCAAGATTGAGTCAGGAGAGGAACCAGATCAAGCCTTAAAAAGAGAATTCTTAGAGGAGACAGGCATTCGTGTAGAGATCATAAAGCCATATATTGTGTGGTATCAATCAATCTCTGATAGGCTTTATATTGAAATAGATTTTTTAGTTGATGCAAAGGATTTAAATGTAAAAATAAATCAAGGTGAGCACGAAGGTTGGGCATGGAAAAGCAAAAAAGAGTTAGAAAAAACAAAAATGACACCTGAAATGAGAAAGGCTGTTTTGGCTGCATTCAAAACTTAAATAAGCAAACCTAAAAAATTTTATGCCAAAATTAAGCTTTAAGTTTTTAATAGATGCAGGGAAGGCAACGCCAGGTCCACCTATCGGTACAACATTAGGGCCGCTAAAGGTTAATATCGCAAAGATTGTTGAGGAGATGAATAAACAGACAAAAGAACTTACAGGCATGCAGGTTCCTGTCATTGTTAATGTGGACACAGACACAAAAGCATTTACATTAGAGGTTGGTACACCACCTGTTTCAGCACTCATAAAAAAGGAGCTAGGCATTGAAAAGGGCTCAATGAAGGCAAAAGAGATAAGGGTAGGGGATATGACAATGGCACAGGTAAGGGCAATTGCAAAGAAGAAATTCGGTTCTGATGAACAGACATATGTAAATCAGGTAATAGGCACTGCCCGCTCAATGGGTGTAACAATAGAAAAAGGCGCATTAACTGAAGAAGAAAAGAAGAAGCTTAAGGCAGCAGAGGCAGAAAGCCGTGCTGCAAAAGAGGCAGCAACTACAGCACCAGCATCAACAGCTCAGCCTGCAAAGACAGAGAAGCCAACAAAAAAGGCATAACTTTTTAAACCTTTTTGTTATATTTCAGTAATGAATATAGCAGATGAGTTTGAGAAAAATGCAGAAAAGATATTCTGGTCAATATTTATAATAGCAGGTGCCCTTGTGATATTTGCAGCAAATGGCCATCCTGTACTTATGTATCTTGCACTCGGCTTTACGTTCATTGCACTTGGTTTACATAGGCTTGGTGAAGAGATAGCAAAAAGGCGGATAAATAAAGATTTTGACCGTCTTCTACTTGCTGTTGACCAAAGAGTTGGACAGGCAGAGGATATGCATGACAGGCTAAGGCTTCAACAAAATTATCGTTTTTTCCATCTCGATAGAAAAAGGGCAAGCATAGAGCAAAGGATTGAAACTGAGTTCAGGCTACTTGCTCGGAAGATAATCGAGCTTGAAAACAGGCTGAATGAGATGAAAAAGGATTTAAAGAGATAAAAACAATTATTTTTCATAGTCGTCCGTTGTACTGCTTAGGCAGGAGGATGTTATGCTTGTAGAAAAGATCATCGAAGTGAGAAAGGCTGCAAAACCAAGGCGATTTAAACAGAGTTTTGACCTTATTATAAATCTTAAAGGTATAGACCTTTCAAAACCAGAGAATAGATTTTCATTTGAGCTCCAATTACCAGAAGGAAGAGGAAAGGATGTTAAGGTCTGTGTATTTGCAGACAGCCTTGCGCCACAAGCAAAAGAGGTTGCTGATATTGTGATAACAAAGGCAGAAATAGAAAAGATTGCAGAAAACAAGGCAAAAATGAAGGCAATAGCAAATAGTTGTGATTGGTTTCTTGCAGAGGCATCCCTTATGCCGCTGATAGGTAAAGTATGGGGTGTTGTTCTTGGTCCAAGAGGGAAGATGCCAAAACCACTTCCACCGAATATACAACTCAAGCCAATCATTGAGGTAATGAGAAGATCTATCAGGCTGGTATTAAAGAGCACACCTGTGATAATGGCAAGTATAGGAAATGAAGGCATGTCAGATAGTGCAATAGCAAGGAATGCCGAAGCAGTTCTTAATGCGGTCAAGGAAAAGCTTCCAAAAGGGAAAGAAAACATAAAATCTGTGTATGCAAAACTAACAATGGGAAAGGCGGTGAGATTGGATGGTATCTAAAAAAAAGATAGAGCAGCTTCAGGAGATAAAGGAGCAGATAAAGGCATGGCCAGTGATAGGTGTAATTGATATGTTAAAACTTCCTGCAAGACAGCTGCTTGAGATAAGGCAGAGATTGAAAGGGAAAGCAAAAATTAAAATGTACAAAAAATCGCTTATAATTCGTGCATTTAATGATATGGGCGTTGATCTAAAAGATGCTGTACAAGGCGAGCCAGCCCTAATATTTTCTAAAGAAAACCCATTCGACTTGGCAAAGCTAGTAGCAGAAAATAAAAGCTATACAAAAGCAAAGGAAGGGGATATCCTGTCTACTGATGTGTGGATAAGGGCAGGTCCAACAGGGCTTGCACCAGGCCCTGCAATTGGTCAACTCCAAAAGTTTGGTCTTCAAGTTGGTGTGGAAGGAGAAAAGATTGTGGTAAAAACTGATAAAATGATTGCAAAGGCAGGGGATAAAGTGAGTAAGGAGATGGCAGACCTGCTACAGAAGTTGGGTATAAAACCAATCGAGCTGATGCTCAACATAATTGCTATTTGGGATGGAAAGATTATTTATACGAAAGATATACTTTTTAAAACAAGCGATGAATGGCTATCTGAAATAGTAAAAGGCTTTCATGCATGCTGTGCACTTGCGCTGGCATTAGAATGGCCAATAACACCAATTATTCCACACATGTTGTCAAATGCCAATCAGCATGCACTTGCACTTGCGCTAAGTGCAGGTATAGAGACAAA
>JAVZYR010000014.1:0-17390 GCA_038999435.1 Candidatus Aenigmatarchaeota archaeon
AAACAGCAGATAGAAATGTTGCTGGGCAAATGAAATCATGCGAAGAGATAACACGTGTTACTGATTGCGGGGGTTGCCCAAGATAGATTTAACTAAATTTTAATCTGTTGCGCTAATTATATTTATGCAAGGTATATCAACCCCTCTGCTCATTGTGATAACTTTAATAGTCATTCTCATCACAGCTCTTGTTATCCTAACGATTTTTTCAGGTGGCACGCAAGATATTGCAAGTGTGATAAATTCTTGGTTACATGGTCCTGGCAAACTACCTCCTGCATGCGCAACTGGTTGTAATGCATGGAAGGCAACATGCAAGCCAGGCGAGAGCATACCATATCGATCTTTCCCTGGTTGTGATTTAGATGGGGATTGTGTATGCCCACAAGTACAAAAATGAAAGAAGAAGATATTGTTCAGCTTCTGGCATCCGAATGGTCATGGGAACAGGTTCTATACAAAATAGTTGCAGCTGAAAATCTAAATCCATGGGACCTTGACCTGAAAATACTCTCAGATTCATTCATGAGATATGTGCTGAAGATGAAAGAGCTTGACTTTAAGATACCTGCAAAATATGTCATCATAGCATCTGTACTTCTTCGTATGAAATCTGATGACCTGAGGATATTTAACTATGATGATGGCCTTGATGAATTCTCCTCAATCGAAGAGTTACAACCAAGACAGAAGATAGACATACCACCAATACAAATTCCGCATGGCAGGATATACAGAAAGCCTGTTATGTTGGATGATTTAATAAATGCGCTAAGGGCTGTACTAAAAACAGAAAAGAAAAGACAAAAAAGATTTCACAACTTTGACATAAAACTCGATACTGTTGATATGAGCAAGAGGGCTGAAGAACTGTATGCATGCATATGCAAGATGATGAAAGGGGAAAAGATAAGCTTCTCGCAATTGGTAAAGGAATGGAAGAAAGAAAATGTACTAAAGAATTTTATACCTCTAATACATCTTGATTTTGAAGGAAAGATAAGATGTAAACAAGAAGTGCCATTTGATGAAATATTTATAGAGGTGAATGGGCATGGAAGAAAAGCTCGCACTACTTGAGGCGGCTTTATTTGTCTCGCCAGAGCCACTTCAGATAGAAGAAATTGCAAGAATACTTGGACTTGGCTCAGCAGGAGAGGTAAAGGCACTTCTTGAAAGATTGAAGAAGGAATGGTCTGCAAGGGCAATAGAGCTTGTTGAGACAGAGGCAGGATGGCAATTTAATGTAAAGCCAGAATATCTGAAAAAGGTCTCCCATCTCTCTCCGTACTATGAGTTATCAGATGGTTGCCGAAGAACACTTGCAATCATTATATGGAAAGAGCCTGTCAAAAAATCAGAGATTGCTAAAATACAGGGCAACAAGGCGTATGGTTATATAAAACAACTTGAGAAGGCAGGCCTTATAAAATCTGAAAAATGTGGACATACAGCTATCATAAGG
The DNA here is from genome assembly GCA_038999435.1 of Candidatus Aenigmatarchaeota archaeon. Lineage (GTDB taxonomy): Archaea > Aenigmatarchaeota > Aenigmatarchaeia > QMZP01 > QMZP01 > QMZZ01. The sequence continues at coordinate 1,466 of JAVZYR010000014.1, forward strand.
CTGACTCAAAAATTTGAAAGATATCTTGGAAAAAATAAAGAGGAAATAAAAAGGGCGATTGAGGAGATGGTTAAATGATATTTTGGGCAGATAAACTTGGCAAACAAGTAATTGAAAGAGAGAATAAGTTAAAAAGAACAAAGATTTTAAGGGTAGAGTCAGGTATTGGTGCCTCGGGTATCCCCCATCTCGGCTCTGCCTCAGATGCAGTGCGTGCATGGGCAGTATGTCTTGCGATAAGAGACCAAGGTAAGAATTCAGAACTCATTGCTTTTTCTGATGACAGAGACGGATTAAGAAAGGTTCCATCTGGATTTCCAACAACATTGAAATCTGAAATTGGAAAGCCTGTGAGCCTAATAAAAGATCCTTTCTCATGCCATGCAAGCTATAGCGAGCATATGTCAAGCCTGCTCATCGATGCACTTGATAGGCTTGGAATTGAATACAAATTTCAATCAGGAAATGTTGCATATGCTAAAGGGATGTTAGACAAACAGATAGACCTTGCATTAAAAAATTCAGATAGCATAAAAAAGGTGATCAAGGACATGCTCGGACAAGAGCTTGTAACTGTCTTTTTTCCTATATGTCAAAGATGTGAAAGGATATACACAACAAGGGTCACAGGTTATGAAAATGGAAAGATAATCTATTCATGTGATGGTGAATTTGAAGGAAAGGTTGAAGGCAAGCCATTGATTGTTAAAGGCTGTGGATATAAGGGAGAGTGTACAACGAAAGATGGAAAGCTTGCATGGAAGGTTGAGTTTGCAGCCCGATGGGCAGCACTGAAGATATGCTTTGAGGCATATGGCAAGGACATTGCAGATTCTGTGAGGGTAAATGATTGGGTAAGTAAGAATATATTTGGATGGGAACCACCAATACATGCGCAGTATGAACTTTTCTTGCAAAAGAGTGGGGCAAAGATATCTAAATCTGTTGGAAATGTCATAACACCTCAGCAATGGCTTACATGTGCATCACCACAATCACTAAATCTCCTCTTCTACAAAAGATTTGTTGGAACGAGGGAGATAGATCTGTCGTCAATACCTGTTTATATGGATGAGGTTGACAGGCTCGAACGTATATGGTTTGGTGAAGAAAAGGTGCAAAATGAAAGAGAACTTGCACATCTGAAAAGGCTCTTCGAATACATAAACTATCTTAACCCGCCAAAAAAGCCGCATATACACATTGCATATCACATACTTGCAAACATTGCAAGGATCACACAAAACAAAGAGATTATAAGGCAGATACTTATTGACATGGGAAAGATAGAACCTGGCAAAGAAAGCCAAGATGTTGAAAAGAGGATTGAATGGGTGATAAATTGGATTGGAAAACAGGAAAAAGAGAAAGTGAAGATAGGCAGCGCTGAAGCTGTCCCGCTTTTCATGCTTGCGGAATGGCTTGAGAAAGAAAGGTCTGCAGAAGAGATACAAGGAAAGATATTCGAGCTGGCAAAAAGCCATGGCATACAACCACCAAAACTTTTCGAACTTGTATATGCAATACTTCTCGGCTCAACACGAGGGCCAAGAGCAGGAAAACTCATAAAGATACTTGGTTGCAAAAAGGTTTCTGAGGAAATTAAAAAGGCATTGAGTGGGCCCGCTGGGATTTGAACCCAGGTCGGCAGCACCCCAAGCTGCAATGCTAGACCAAGCTACACCACGGGCCCAAAAAGCCTTCTGCAAAACCTTTGTTCTTTTTTGAAATCCGATTCTGTTGGTGCACTTCTATCTACTTTAGCTACTGTTTCAAGCAGCACATATCTACAATTGCTGTTTTTTATAATGGTTACAAGCCTTTCTATATCAAGTTGGCCTTCACCAAGAACAAGATGGTCTATAGGCCTTCCAGTTAGAATGCAGTCATGAAAATGTATAGCTTCTATCCTATTTTTATGCATCTTAAACCACTCATCAACATTATAATCCTTTTTTTGAATCCATCTTACAATCACTGCATGACCAATATCAAGGCATATTTTTTCTATTTTGTTAAAATGTTCTGGAAGGCCCATAAATAGACATGGATTGTTTTCGATAATTATGTTTATTTTATGCTTTTTCCCAAGCCTTTTTAGCCTATTCAATGCATAAAGAGCATATTTATCTGATTTTCTTTTTATCTCCTCAAATCTATATGTTGGTATATGATTTAAGATATGAGCATTGTAATAGTATGGCTCAAGCCCTGATATCGATTCTATCGATTCTCTCATAACCTCAAGGCTAGCATTTCTTATCTCAGAAATAGGGCTTGCTATATCCATTCCAGCCCATGGTGCGTGGAATGCATAGCCAAGCCCAAATCTTTGTGCATTTGTGTGAATGCTTTCTGTTTTCTTAAATATATGAATTGGATAGTCAAGCGAGAGCTCAAAATAATCAAAGCCAAGATGTGAAACTCTTGATATAGCCCTCTCTAACCCAAGCCTCCTTATGTCCCCATACCATACAGGTATGCCTAATTTCATATGGGCCCGGAGGGATTCTCTCTGGAAACCCTCAAGGTTTCCAGCCATCCGGGAGCTGTTTCGCTTCGCTCCACAACGCTTCCGGAAGCGTGCCCGCAAGCGCTTTCTTCTTGAAAGGTTTTGGAAGCGGTCAGCTTCTTCTTTCCGCGAGCGCTTTCTTCTTGAAAGAAAGGGCTCATTCGAACCCTCGACCCCCGGCTTTCTTCATTTTTATCAGCTCTTCTAAGAAGACTTAGAAGACCGGTGCTCTATCCAATTGCTTGCCCTTTTATTTAAAAAGGGCTCTGAGCTACGGGCCCATATCTTATTTTAGAAAAATTGTAATAAAGATTGCTGTCAAAGGTGGTATGAGAAGGTTGTCATCGATTATATACTTCAGCTTCTTGTTTTTAACGAGCACAGGTATTAGTTCCACGAATGTTGCAAAAACAGAGACTGGTATTGAATACAGACCTATAAAATACCATGAAGTTAGTGAACCAAAAAAGAATGCAAGGCTGCCCTCAATGCTCTTTTCTCCTATCTTATGTCTACCTGCAAATTTCCCAATCAATGTTGCAAGTGCATCACCAACAACAAGAATAAGGCATGCTGCTGATGCTGTGTTAAGAGGAAATAAAAGGAATGTCAGGCCCATAGAGAAGAAAAACCAGAACGCGCCAATGAGTGGGAATTCTGTTTCTCTTTCAAATGAGAGAATAAATTTTCTAAAATTTTTTTCAGCAGGATGTAACATCACGCCCCATCTCAAATAAACAAGATAGACAAACATGAAAAATGCTATCATAAAACACCAAGAAAATATCATACTTCCAATAAACTGGGCAATAATTATGAATATCAACCCTGAGAGATGTACAAACTGTCTTCTTATCTCCCTTTTCATGCTGGTATGATACCAATCCTTATTACAAAAAGGAAAATCGCAAATGCTGCAACAAGCATTATCAGTGAATGCTTAGCCCCTGCCAATATGGATGATTCGCTCAACTGTCCAACTATAAAACCCATGAAAATAGCCTCTATTACAACGATTGTAAAGAAAAGTGAAGTATAATATAATGTTACTCCAGATGATAGACCAAGGGCTGCTCCAAGTATTATGAAATAATTACAGGGGAATGTTTTTGCCGATTGACATGGATTTGAAAATCCAAAGCCGTATTGTGTTTGTGTTGGTTGTGCTTCTATGATTGGAACCATTATTGATATAATCAAAATCGCTATTCCTAAGAAAACAAAGAATATTCCATACATCAACATTGTATGCCCTCTTGCCATCGATTCTCTTTCAGCATCTATTTCTTTGAACATGAGCATATTTCGTGCAATTGCATCAAGTGTTGCTGCAACATCACCACCAGATATATTTGCCTCCTTCATCACTATCAGTGCTTCTGACATAAGCCTTGAACCTTTTACCCTTTTTTCAAATATTTCAAGAACACGTGTAATCGGAACATCCCATGTCAACTTTGCAGCAATCCTTCTTATCTCCTCAGACAATTTCCCATAATCTGTTTTTGATGCTGATATGATTGCCTGCTTCATTGACATTCCAGACCTAATCGAATCCGAGACATCCCTGATGAAGTTTGGAAATTGCATCTCAAGTGACTTAAGCCATGTATAGTGTGCATATTTTACTAAAAAAATAGATATCACAAAAACAAGTGTAGCAATCATAATCATATTTCCAAGCACACCAACATCCATGCTTAACAAACCTAATATAACTAAAAATATCGCTATTGTTGTTGATGCAAGCATTATTTTTTGATTTTGTGCAAACTCTTTCATGTCTCGTAAGGTGATATCGATTTCAACAATATTATGAATGCGAGTGAGAGCAGCGGCACAAAAAAGAATGTTATAAAAGATTGAAGCCATATTACACCATGACCTATCATAGGAGACATTATAGCAAGTAGCACAACAAAGAAAAGTGAACCGAGTATGACAAGTGTTGTATAGATTTCAGTATAAAGAGATATTTGTTTAGAATAATCAGTAAGCATTCTGCGGTAGCCTGCCATAAGACTTTCTGTTTTGATCTTAAGATATTCTTCTAGATTCCCTCCTGCAGTTATGACAGATGACATACCAATGAGAAGCTCTGAGAATGCAGCAGATGGTGATCTCATTGCAGCCCTTTGAAGTGCTGTATTCAAGTCCATACCAAGCGCTGTTACATTTGTATATATCCTTTGTGCTTCATGACCAATTATACCCTTTCTCATCCTGAGCAACCGAAATATCTCTATTGGATTTGAGCCAGATGATGCAATAGTTGTCATATAAAAAGCAGCAAAGGGTAAGCTTCTTTCAATCTCTCTTTTCAGCATACCAATTCTCATCGTTGGATACCAATAACCAAATAGAAAAACGATTGATGAAGATATTATTGCTGAAATGATAGAAAATGTAAAAGCATATGTTGCGTGTGGTGCAAGAAATGGTATGAGTAGGGATGAAAATATGAGAGTGAACAAAAATGCTAAAAGGGAGAATAGAATGTATTGACAAACATATTCAAGAATACTTTGTTTCATCCTTGCCCTTTTTAGTTCTATCTTGAGGTTTTCAAATGAGCTAAGATATGGCTCAACTATCCTTCCAAATAAACTGACTGCAAACTTTTCAAACATATCATAAACCTATCATTTCAATGACCTTTTCAGGTGTTGTGTAATAAGCTTGAATCACTTTTGTTGCTTCTCTGTAATCATATATACCATTTTCATATATCCACTCAAGTATCATCTTTCTTCTTATCAATTCTTCCTGTATGGCAGTATCAGCAAGACCTGTACGTCTTGCTATTTTTTTAAGCACAACAGACCTTCCTTTTATTTCATGACTATCATTTAACGGATCCCATTCAAAAACCTTATTTGTTACAGGCCTTTCATTTTCAATCCCAATTATCTCAAGTATTGAATCTGCCCTTCTTATATATCTTCCTTTATGCCTTGCGAGTGTGAGAAAAACGATAATATCTATATTCTCAAGTAATGTTGGAGGAAGTGAGATTGGAGGTGTTATCAACCTATCGATAAGCTGCGGGATTGTCGCAGCATGCATCGTTGCTAATGATGGATGGCCTGTTGCCATCTGTTGGAAGAGTACATATGCCTCCTTCCCTCTTACCTCACCAACGATTATGTAATCAGGCCTTTGTCTCAGGCTTGATTTAAGAAGATCGAAGAGTGTGACTTCACCAATCCCTTTTCTTACAGATAGAGGGGTTCTTGCAACATGAGGTATCCAGTGCGGATGATAAAGCCTCAGTTCAGCTGTATCCTCGATTGATACAACCTTTAATGTTGGCCTTATAAATAGCGATAAAACATTAAGCAGCGATGTCTTACCTGTAGCAGTTCCACCCGAAATGAGAATTGATTGACCATAATCAACTGCAAGCCAGAGATATGCAAGTTCTGTTGAGCTCAATGTATTGAAATATATCATATGTGATGGTGTGAGTGGCTTCTCTGTAAACTTTCTTATTGTAAAGTTAGAGCCCTTTCTTGCTATGTCTGTTCCAAGCGTTGCCTGCACCCTGCTGCCATCAGGTAGTGTGCCATCGAGAAGTGGCTCTGCTATTGATATTGTTTTATTACATTTTTGAGCAAGTTTTATAACAAATGTATTCAGCTCATCCGGATTTGTAAATATTACATTTGTTCTGACAGAACCTATTCGCGGATTTCTGTGATAGACATATACAGGTATGCCAACACCATCACAACTCAAATCCTCTATGTTTGGGTCAGCCATTAGTGGCTCAATGCGACCAAAACCCATCACATCCCTTTCAATGTAATATATGATTGTTGCCAATTTCTCTTCATCGGGTGGTATACCAATATTCTTTGCAGCCAGCAGCACTGCTTCTCTCAATAACTCCTTTGCCCTCACAACACCAAGTTTTGTAAAATCGATATCAAGCCTTTCCTCGAGCTCCCTTTTTATCATCTCTATAGCCTCCTTATCTGCCATGCTAATTGGAGGTTCGATAACATTATAAACAAGTTGAAGTGTTGATGGGTCCCATAGTATGTGTGCCCATGCAAATACCCTCTGTCCCTTTTTAGGTTCTTTTGGTATTAAAGGATATTTTATATTTATCGTTTCAAGTGTCTCTTTTTCTTCTATTTCAACAACAGCCCTTGGTCTTAGTTTTGTTTCTATCTCTATAGCTTCTGGTTTTGGTTTCTCTATTTTTTCTTCAACCGCTACAGCAGGAGCTGTTGGAACTATAACCGGTGGGGCTGATACAATCGGTCTTGTAGGTGGTTTATGTAGTGCTATATACCCTTCTCTAAGTCTTGCCAAAAGAGCCCTGATACTGTATCCATCGCTCATTCAATAAATATTTTGTTTTCAGTCTTTTTTAATTCGAGCTTTCCAGAGGAGCTTGTTGCCCTGCCAAACATGTTGCAATCTATTTCAAGTTTAGCCTCTGCTGTATATCTTGCTGTTTGAAGTGTTATGTTATTTTCTGATAGCATTATAATATATGTCGATTCTCCAACTTTTGTTGGTATGTCTATATTCATGCTAACGTTCGATGGGTTGCTTGCAATTTCGTATATAGCTGAAATTATGTAGCTCTTTACCATTTCAAGTTGGGTTGCTTCTGTCTGTTCCCTTACATAATTCTGATTTGCCAAAAACAGTGATTCACACATAAGAAATATCGCTACACCAATTCCAAAAAGCAATACTGCTTCCAGTATAACATTTTGGCCTTTCATTCGAATGTTAGATTGATGTATGTTTTATAGCTATCATCTGATATCTCGGTTCTATTAAATACAGCCTTTATGAAGCCCTTTCCTGATGTGGTCGGTCCTTTCAAGTTTATTATATAGGTTCTGTTATTCTCAAGGGGTCTGAAATAAATCTCAATCCTCATTGTCTTTCCAAGCTTTTGATAAACAGGTTGCCATGGCTTGTCTTTACCATACATACCGGGTTTTACACTGCTTACAAGCTCTGGAAAATACGTCTTTGCTTCAATCTCATCCAAAGCTATTTGTGCTGAAAACTCTATCCATATCGAGTTTGGTTTTGTGGTAGCATCCCAACCCTGAACCCTTACAGTCATACCTGATGGTATCTTATAATGTTTTGTTCCGCCCTCATTTGCAACACTAACAATACCATCTGCAACTTGTGTAGCAAAGGCCTTTGCTTGCTGAAACTTTCCAACTGCTTCATTTAATTGCATAATTGGAATGATAGATTGATATGAAAATGCAATAAGTGCTATGAAAATCCCTACCAATATCACCATCCCCAAAATATTTGCTTGTAGTTTCATCTAAAATTAGCAATTTACCAAACTTTCATCATATTTGGATGCTGTTGCAATATAGACAGAATATGAATTACCTTTTGTGATGTTTGGACTTGTGATGTTTATCTCTATTGCTTTTTGTGGCTCAATTGTGAAATTCTCAGGTGCTACCACTACTGGTATTACAGCCTCCCCCATTTTTTTAACTCTTATTGCAACAAAATCTGATCTTTCAAGAGGCAATGCTCCTGCGTTCGAAATTGTGAGATAAATGACATTATTTGCCCCTCCACAATCAATACCAGATATAACAAAAATCTTTGAAACTGTTGTAGTAAAATAACCCATAAAGAAAAGATAGGCTGCACCTGCAAGTGCTACAGTTATGAGAAGTAGCAAAATACTTGCAATCACAGCAGATATCCCTTTCATATTAAGCACTCTTTGTTGTAGTTGGAGTAGGTTGATAGTATGCATATACCCTTTTCATTCTTTTATCAAGCATATCGAGTGTTGCCAACATTGCCTGTTGCGTCTCAAGTGCCTTTTTGTTCTGCTCAAGCAGCTCATCAAGCTTTTTTGTGAGCGGTTCTATCGTCTTTGCACCAAATCCTGCGATCATCTCTTCTTGTGCAGATGCCTTTAACAATTTCATAAATTCATTGAATGCTGATATAATCTGGTCTATCTTTGGTGGGATTGCTGAAAGCTCAGTAACAAGCTCTGTATTTGACTTTATTACATTGTCAATGACCCTTTGGTTTGATTTTATAAGCTCGATTATTTGTTCAATAAGCCGCCTTGTCTCTGATGTGGTTGATGTTTCCTCAAGCCTTGCTAATCTCTTTTCAAGCCGTCTTATTGGTGATGCAGGTATGATTTCGTACTCCTCTTCTTCTACCATATTATTAATGGTTTTTCCTTTAATATAAATCTAATTTAATGCTTTTTGTAAAAGCCATTTACCTGTTAAACAGAATTAAAATAAACCATTAATTATCAATACTCTTCTTCAAGACCAGGTGATTTTGGACTTGGCATGCCCTTCTCTTTTGGGCTTGCTGATATCATGTCATCTATTCTCAATATCATCTCTGCTGCCTCTGCTGCTGATTTTATTGCCTGTAGTTTTATTTTTAATGGCTCTATCACACCTGCCTTCAACATGTCAACAACTTTGCCTTCAAATACATCGAGCCCACCTGTCTTGTTACCTTTTTCATGAGCAGCCCTCAATGCAACAAGATTGTCTATCGGGTCAAGACCTGCATTCTCTGCAAGGGATCTTGGTATTATCTCAAGTGCATCTGCAAAGGCATTTATTGCAAGTTGTTCTCTGCCATGGAAACCCTCTGCATATCTCCTCAGCTCCTTTGCCAGCTCAATTTCTATGGCACCGCCACCTGCAACAACCTTTCCAAGTTCGATTGCCGATGCAAGTCCTTTAACTGCATCCTCCATTGCCCTCTCAACCTCTGATACAATGTGCTCTGTTCCACCTCTTATGAAAATTGTAACCGCTTTTGGATTCTTGCACTTTTCAACGAATATCATTGCCTCTCCAGCAATCTTTCTTTCCTCAACAAGGCCTGCCTCTCCAAGATCTGATGTTGAAAGGTCATTTAGATTTGTTATGATGTTACCCTTTGTTGCCTTTGCAAGCTTTTCCATATCTGATTTCTTCACCCTTCTTGCAGCAAGTATCCCTTTCTTTGCAAGATAGTGCTGAATGCTATCATCTATGCCTTTCTGGCAAAGCACAACGTTTGCGCCTGTCTTGGCAATCTTTTCAACCATATCTCTTAACATCTTTTCTTGCTGTTCTATGAATGCCTGCATCTTTTCAGGGCTATCAATGCTTATCTTTGCATCGCCTTCAAGCTCTTTAATTTCAAGTGCACAATCAAGAAGTGCAATCTTTGCATTCTTAACAGATTTTGGCATGTTTGGATGTACAACCTCTTTATCAATCAGAATACCATCAATGAGCTGCGTATCATTCATCGATCCGCCTTCTTTTTTCTCAATTTTAACATTGTCTGTATCAATGAATACCTTTTTGTCTTTTTCCTCAGCAATCTTCTTTATCGCTTTGACAGCAAGTTGAGCAAGCTCCTTTGATGCCTTTTCAGCAGATTTGCCTGTCATTGCAGTCTCTGCAATTTGAATAAGCCTTGCCTCATCATCTATACTTATGTTCATTGCTACCTCATTTAATATCTCAAGTGCACGATTCTTTGCAATCCTAAAACCTTTTGTGATGACAGTTGGATGTATATCTTGTTCTAACAACTCTTCTGCTTTTTTGAGCAGCTCACCAGCAAGTACTGCTGCTGTTGTTGTGCCATCACCAACAATCTTGTCTTGAGTTTTTGCAACCTCAACAATCATCTTTGCAGCAGGATTTTCTATTTGCATCTCCTCAAGTATTGTTGCACCATCATTTGTTATCACAATATCACCAAGTGAATCTACAAGCATCTTGTCCATCCCTTTTGGTCCCAATGTTGTTCTTACAGTATCTGCTATTGCCTTTGCTGCAGCTATGTTTGCTCTAAGTGCATCCTTTCCTCGAGTTCTTATTGTACCTTCTGGCAAAATGAGTATCGGCTGACCTCCTATTTGTGCAATTCCATTAACCATAAAACCTCCAAAAGATATTATATAAATAAAATTACTATAGATTTAAAAACTTTTCGGTTTTAGCATCTACACATTTGAAACAATGTCTTATGATTTACAAATCCACTGATTATTTAATGTAAATTTTAACATAATAAATTATATGGGCCCGTAGCTCAGTGCTGTCACACCTTTCAATAAAAAGTGTGACGCGAGCATTGGTTAGAGCAACGGTCTTATAAGCCGTGGGTCGAGGGTTCGAATGAGCCCTTTCTTTCAAGAAGAAAGCGCTCGCGGGCACGCTTCCGGAAGCGTTGTGGAGCGAAGCGGAACAGCTCCCGGACGGCTGGAAACCTTGAGGGTTTCCAGAGAGAATCCCTCCGGGCCCATCATAAAAATTTTGAAAAATCCTCTCTATCCAAATCTATTTCTTTTAAAGATTTCTCAAACTTTTTGACATAATCTTCCAATTCAAATTTTTTCCATAACTTCTCTATCCTTTCTCTATCTGCAGCAACAACTGGCTTTTTTGGCACAACACGACAGCACCCTGCATGCCTTTCTGACCATAGCCCAAGCCTTTTTGACAGGCTTACAATCTCTTCCTTATCAAAGCAAAGTAAAGGTCTGATGATTGGCACAGATGAAAATGAAGAGAGTGCGACAAGATTTTTCATTGTTTGTGATGCTTTTTGCCCAAGCGATTCTCCTGTAACAAGTGCAGAAAAACCCATCTTTTTAGCTATACAACTACCAACCTTGTACATGCCTGCACGACAAAGAAGACATTGATAGCCTTCTGCTTTTGCAACCCGAGCAAGAAAGTTGCCCCATGGCACGACATACATCTTACTGTCAATCTTTTTTGCAGCAGATAAAACGGCATTTGCAGCACCTGTACAATAAAATGGATAAAGAACAAAATGTAGAAGTTTCACTTTATACTTTTGAGCTATTAATTTTGCAGCAACAGGTGAATCTATACCTCCAGAAAAAAGTGCTAAGAACATTATCCAGCAACAAGCTTTCTTCCAGGCATGACCAAAAGGGCAGCGAGATTTTCAATGATTTTTGGCTCTGCAGCACATATATCGGTTGCTGTAATGATGCCAACAAGCCTATTCCCTTTTAATACAGGTAATTTTTTAATCTTTTTTTCAAGCATAATATCAACTGCCTCGTTAATATCCAATTCAGGGTCAACCATTATAACCTTTTTTGTCATTATATCTTCAACATGCGTCTCATATATATCACGTCTTTGGCTTATCGCATTCAATATATCCCTTTCTGTAATAATCCCAATCACTCTACTATCATCAACTACTATCAGTGAACCTATGCGAAATCTTGACATTAGTTCAGCGGCATCCTTTATCGTCTGACCTTTCTTTATAGTCTTCACATCCCTATTCATTACATCTTTAACTTGCATCCCTCTTTTCAAATCTTGGAACAAACATCCTGTATCTGTCCTTTTCCTCCAACTCATCAAATATCCTTCTCATGACCATTTTAACAGGATCTGGCAGCAATGGTACACGTTTTTTTATTTCATCTATCGACTCGAATGGCTTTTCCTTTCTTGCCTCTATGATTGCCCAAAGATGTTTTTTGCCAATACCAGGTAGGAGCTCAAGTTGATGCATTCGGGTAGTTATTTGACCTGAGCGATTGAAAAAGTCAACGATGATCTTTGGGTTTGATGTGAGTATCCTTTCTATAACCACTGGTAACTCCTCTCTTGCTGCTGTTGTAAGCTCCTCAGGTTTTATCTTTCTTCTAATATATTTTATCTTTTCCCTCTTTTTATCTCCAATATATACCCTTTCACCAATTGCAACAGACGTGTTTTCCCTTACAACAACCTCAAGAAGTGAAAAATATCTTTCTCCAATCACATATGCAACAGGCTGGGCCCTATCCATACCAGCATGACCATGTGCAAGAAAGTCAAGAACAATAGCCCATTCATCCTTTTTGAGCTCTTCCATACAAAAAAATATGTAATTTATTTTAAAAAGGCCTTAACAACCTTTATTATCGCCTTTCTCTCCTCTTCACTCAAGCTTGAAAAGCTGTCCTCAAGTATAATCTTCAGTTCATCCTCGGTTTCTGGCATTAGATTTATGATCTTCACCCTCTCTTCTGAACTAAGCTTTCCTATCTTCTCAAGCTCTGCATCAAGCTCTTTTGCATCCTTTTCCTTTATTTTTGTGAATTTTCTCAGAAAATCGAGGGCTATCTTTTGATGATAGCCAATTTCCTTCTCTTTTGCCTTCTCTTCAAGTATCTTTTTTGCCTCAACCCATGTAACTGGCTTTTTTGCTTTTATCTCCATTTTTCACCTCACAGCCCTTAAATGCTCTGGCTTTGATAATATGTATTTTTCCTTTTTACCTACTTTAATCTTTACCATATAAGCATCGCCCCTCTTTTCTATAATCTCTCCTCTCATGCCCTTGAATTTTGGCCATGGCATGCCTTTTTGGCTTAGCGGAAATTGCTCTATAATAACATTTTGTCCTATTTTAAATCTCTGTAGAAATCTTTCTGGTACAAACTTCTGTCTTATTTCTGATTTCAGTTTATGTCTTGTTTCTGATCTAAAACCTTTACTTGTTCGCATAATTTCTTTTAATTTCCCCCTTTATAACCATATCTTTATAACATCAAGTTTTAATGGTTTTGCAGACATGCCTAAAATAGATGAAACGGATGGGGTTGTTCGGCCACCATCGCCTGTTATCATTTCCTTTACATAAAGGCCTGCCTGTGCCCTTATCACAAGTTCGAATCTTCTTTTTCCAATAATTCTCCATTTAACATCTTTAACATATCTTTCCCTTATTATATCAGGTCTTCTTTTCAGCACCCTCTTCGGTGTTCTTTGTCTTATTCTATTTAACTTTGTCAGCCTTTTGAGAATCTTGCTATCAATTTCTTTATCTGTTTCGATAATTGCCCTATAGCTTTTATCAGGCTGTAAAGTCTTTATTTTAACAATATCTGACCTGTCACAAAATCTCAAGGCACTGACCTTAATCTTTTTTGATTTATTTATCTCATTTCTCAACACGGCAAGCGATATACTTCTCTTTACTGGTTTTTTTATCTCGAGCACAAACGGCCTTCCTGTAAGACATCTTACATCTATATCTTCTCTACCCATGCCATGAAAGTATGTCTTTTTACCCTTTGTCATCCTCAAAGCTGGCCTTGATAAAATCGATTGAATGGATTGTCTGTAACCCTCTTTTTCTGTTTGAGGTATGCCTGACACAAGCTTTTTATACATACCATAAATATAGAGAGGTTGTGGCTCTATGTCGATTCTTCCCTTATCATACATCATAAGCAGATCAGGTCTTCTCTCATCAGCCTTCTTTCCTGTTTTCTTTTCTATCGCTTTTCCAAGTTCTCTGTTTAGCTCCAATTTTATCGGTTCGTACCATTCTATACCAGCTGCCTTTATTACCTTATCCTCATTTTCAAGAATATTTTGCGATATCTTACTCCCTACAACAAAAGTATGATATTCAAATCTCTTTGCCTTTGACAGCATATCTTTGGCGATATCATCAATTCTTTCAAAAAGATTACCACAAACAAAGCATTTTACTTTCTCTGCTTTTTCTACCTTAGATCTAAATTTGAATCCGATTAAATTCTCAATTTTTATATGAAATGGCCTTGCTTCGTATTCAAGAGCAAGAACTGTCCTTATGGCCCGTCCCCTTTCTGCATTGCTCAGGCCTGTGAGAAGTTGTGCAAAAAGCCTTCCAAGGCAATTATCGCATAGATAGTATCTTCTGAGTATCCTCTTTGCTCTTTCGCATATCATTCTATAATAAATGGTTCTATCGTCCTTATCTTTTTAAGCTCTGATTCGATGTTATCAAGCCTCTGCACAATAAGGGCTGGGTCCATTTTTCTTAACTTTGCCTCAATCATTGCCTCCCTTGCCTTTAGTGCTTCAATGTCAGTGGTAAGTCTGCTCTTTTTAATCCAGTCTTGTATTTCAGCCAATGTAGAACTCATAGTACTTATCACCTCAGATAGCCTTGCAATCTCCTTTGAATTTACTGATATCAATTTTTTTGTTTCGTCAATCTCAGCTTTGATTGCAGATTCCCTCTCTGATATATCCTCTGGTTTTACTATTGTTGTTTCGAGTTCTGCCACTTTTTCTTTTAGCCTTTTTATATCGGGCACAAATTTTGAAAGCTCTCTCTGCCCTTGTGTAAGCATGTTTAGTTGAGAGGATATCTTCTCATACCTTTCCTTCTCGCTCTTTTCTATGAAATCCTTTATTGCCTTTTTAAATGCCACAATATCCTTTTCTGTTATCATAGCCCCTTTCCAATCTCCTTTATTATTCTTTCAACATCACTTATCTCACCCATTTTTGAAAATCTCTGCATTATTTGTTTATTTGCAGCCTCAAGCTCTGAGAGCTTTTTTTCAATATTTAGAGGTACTTGCGTTCTTTCAATGGCCTTTTCAAGCTTTGCAATTCTTTCAAGTATATTTGGTGGTAACTTCTCAACAACCTCTATCTTTCTCTCGATTCTTTTCATGCCTGCTGGTTTAAGCCTATTAATAGCCTTCTCAAGGGCAGCAATTTGCTCAGTGAGTCTTTTATTTGCTGTTTCTAAAGATGATATTTTTTTCTCAATCCAAGGCACAGGCCTTATTTTTACAATCTTTGCCGTCTGTGCAGCCTTTTCAATATCCTGTAATTTTTTCTCTATTTTTTGAATTGTTGCCATCTTTATCTTTTCCTCAAGTTGACTTATCCTTCTCTCAAAATCGCGATATTCTGGTGATGCACGAACTGAAAAGTCGCCAAGTTTTATGTCCATTTCCTCAAGCCTTTTTTCAATCTCTCCAATCTGTGCAACAAGCCGCACAAGTTCTTTGCTTAGTCCTTCTTGAAGTTTTTTTATTGTTGCTGTATCCTCTTTCAGTTTCTTTATGTCTAACTTGTGAATAAGTTGTGCATTTTTTAGTTCATCCACATTTTCTTTAAGAACAGCAACCTTTCCTTCGAGGCTGACCATATTTATTTTTATTCCCTCTCATTTAAATTAAAGTCTTTGTGATATCCATACATTAGGACATCTCTGATTCAATATCTTTATGCTGGAAAGCATGCCTTGAAGCTCTTCTGTTATGTTCGCTTTAATAATGCCCGAACTTCCTGGTTTAAGAGGCTTAGATTCTGTGAAATCGCTCCCATCCGTTGCATAAAAATGTTTTATTCCAATATCTGTGCCATTTACTATTTCAATCTCAAATGAAAATCCCCATAGATTTAATGTCCCTTTGTTTACAATCTTTGCCTCAAGGCTGTCATTAACCCCAAAATCCCATATTATTCCATGCACACCATAGCTTGTATCAAAGGCATAGGCAGCTGATGCACATTCTATGCCGGTTTGAGATTGATTTTGTGTCTGTTCTGCAATACTCCTTGTTAGCTCCATTGCCCATGGTACAAC
>JAVZYR010000015.1:0-15315 GCA_038999435.1 Candidatus Aenigmatarchaeota archaeon
ACAGAGCTTTTCAAAAATGCTGCCCTTGCACTCTTTGAAATAATGGTGAATACAAAAAAAGTTGAGCCAAAGATCAGGAAAAAAATATCTGTGAAAGGTGATGATATAAAATCTCTGATGTTCAAATGGTTGAATGAATTGATATTTTATGTTGATGCACAAGGGCTTGCATTCTCAAGATTTGATGTAAAGATAGATGAGAAGAAAATGACATTGGATGCTGAAGTTTGGGGGGAGAGGATAAACCCTGAGAAGCATGAAATAAGAGAAGATGCAAAGGCATGTACATATCACAAGATGGAAATAAAAAAGAAAAAAGGTGGATGGGAGGCACAGATAATAATAGACATATAGCAAATGGAAAGACCTAAAAGATGCCCAAACTGTGGTGCAAAGTTGGTTTTTTTCTTAAATGAGTGGGTTTGTCTTGAATGTGAATGGCATGGTCAGAAAATTACAAAAAGGATCAAAGGCTCATTTCGATAATACAAATTTTACAACAAACCTTTCTTTTCCCTTTTTCTGAACAGCCTTCATTTTAACAGGTATTCCAAATCTTTCTTGCAGCAAAAAAGCCATATCATCAAACCAATCTTTAAATCCGCATGTCCTGCAGAATGGCCCTGAAAATTCTATGAAAATTGACATTCTATCATGTTTTATGAATTTTGCATTAGACTCAGGTGATCTGTATCTGTTATACTCATTGATTGCTGCTAAAATTTTTTCTATTTCAGGCTTTCTCATCCTTTCACAACACCAACCGGCACGAGTTTTGCAACTGTCTTGCTAAGCCCTGCTACCTCACAAACCCGCACAACCTCATGTATATTCTTATAAACACCAGGTGCCTCTTCAGCAAGTACAGACCATGAAGCAGACCTAACTGTTATGCCTCTTTGTGCAAGTTCAGTCTTAACCTTCTCCCCTCGATATTTTTTCAGCGCGCCATGTCTTGAAAGAACACGACCTGCACCATGACATACAGAACTAAATGTCTCCTCTTCTGCCTTCTTCGTTCCAACAAGGATATATGATGCAGAACCCATATCTCCTGGTACAAGTACTGGTTGACCTATCTTTTGATAATCAACAGGTATGTCAGGGCTACCAGGCCCAAAACATCTTGTTCCACCCTTTCTATGCACAAACACCTCGCGTATTTTTCCATCTATGCTATGCTTTTCAAGCTTTCCTATGTTATGTGCAACATCATAGACAACCTGTAGGCCTATATCTTCTTCTTTCATTCCAAGTGTTGATATGATGGCCTGCCTCACCCAATGTGTTATCATCTGCCTATTTGCCCATGCAAAGTTAGCACTGCAGCACATTGCCTTGAAATAATCCTCGCATTCTTTTGTTCCTGCTGGTGCATACACAAGCTCTCTATCAGGAAGTCTTTCCACTATCGATTTAAACTTGCTCTCAAGTATGCTAAGATAATCTGTACATACCTGGTGACCAAGTCCTCGCGAGCCTGTGTGAATCATAACACATATCTGGTCAACCCTTTCTATCCCAAACACCCGAGCTATCTCTGGCTGATATATCTCTGCAACGCGCTGTATCTCAAGAAAATGATTTCCAGCACCAAGAGAACCGAGTTGTGGCATGCCACGCTCTATTGCTTTGTTCGAAACCTTTGAAGCATCTGCCTGGGCCATGCATCCACCTTCTTCTAAATGCCTTATATCATCCTCTTTGCCATAGCCATTTTCAACAGCCCATTTTGCGCCCTTTTCCAGAACCTCTCTTATCTGGCCTGATGTTAGTTTAACAATCCCTCCTCTTCCAACGCCAGAAGGTACATTCTTGAATATCGCCTCAACAAGTGCCTGTATCTTCTGTCTTATATCATTGATTGTGAGATTTGTTCTGAGCAGCCTTACACCACAATTTATGTCAAATCCTATCCCACCAGGGCTCAGCCCACCTTCTTTTGCATCGAGTGCTGCGACGCCTCCTATTGGAAAGCCATATCCAAAATGCACGTCAGGAAGGGCTATAGAATGTTTGTATATACCTGGAAGGGTTGCAACATTTACTGCCTGTTGTATTGCACCTTCTTCGATATCTCTGAGCAACATCTCTGAAACAAAAAACCATGCAGGTACCTTCATTGCTCCTTCTTTTGGATATTCCCATATACAATCCTCAATCCTTTTCAGCCTTTCTTTCATATTTAGATTTACTTTTCGATTTAAACCTATTCAGCGACAGAATGCCTCGCACCACATGCCTCACAGACTATAAACTCATAGCCTCTTTCTTTTATCAGTCTTGTGTCTGGCTTTCCACACTCTTTACATATGACATATTTTTTAACATATAACTCAATCTTTTTGTTTACAGTATCCAATGAAAAGTTACCAAGCACAACAAGCCTTTGATTTACAATCTCACCTTTTGTTGCAAGCTCCTTTAACATAAATTTGAGTATATGCTCTTTTGGTCTTCTTAGCATGCCAGCAATATCGAGAAAGTTTGTTATAATGGTTTTTGCACCTGATGTCTGTATAGAGGCCTTAGGTATCTCAAATCTCTCTTTCGTTTCTGCTTTTTTTGGGATTGCTGATAGCACCTCTTTGAGCAGTTCTTGATACTCTTCCATAATTTTACTTGTAAGAGGTCTTAAAATCTGTTAAAAATACATGATAGAAATAATAAATATGTTTGAACTTTTTTGCGCACTGCTTAGCATATCATTTTTAGGCATCCTTCTCTATTGCTTAGCATACAAAAGAACAAGTATAGCATATCTTGTTGCTTTAGGTATAGCTGCATTTATTTTATTAAGATATGTCTGGTTTGCATGGGTACTAAGTCCGCTCATGCTTCTACCATTCTTCAAAAAGATGAGATATGAATTTATTATGATGTGTTGTATGTTGCCTGCAATCCCACTTGCATACTTTCTTCTTGAGCTTTTCAGTACATCTTCAATCCCTTTCATTGGCTGGGTTGCACTTTTTACTGCAGTGATTGTGTGTGTATTTGGAATACTTGGGGTATTTGAAAATGACATAAGAAAATATCTTTTTTACTCAAATACATTACAAATATTCTTTGTCTTACTTGATTTGTCTGTTGGTGCTGCAGCAGGAAAGCTTGATATACTTGGTGCAATCCAAATATTAAATTATACGATTGCAGGTCTGCTCTTCTTTCTCTCAATTGGGATAATCAGCAGAAATGGCATGTACATGGAGATAGATAAACTTGAAGGAAGGTATTATTCTGATAAGAAAAATGCTGCATGTTCTATTATATCAGGGCTCTCTCTTGTTGGCCTTCCTGGACTTAATATATTTGTTTCCGAATTCTTTCTTTTTGCAATCGCTTTTGAAATAAATCCACTTATCAGCATATTAGGTGTGTTTGCTGCGCTGATATTGTTTATTATGTATTTCAAGATACCATATGTGCTACTTGTTGGCAGAGAACAGCCAACAATCAAAACATCTAAAACATTAACAATGTTTAATATTGCATTGTGCTTTGCCTGTATCATTTTGGGTATATTTCCCCAATTGCAGATATTCTTGCTTACAGAAGTATTTATATGAAAAAGAAAGAAAGTACATATCTTGGTGGAGAAGCAGATAGTCCTGAAAAGGTTGCGCCAAGGATATTCGAGCACTTTCTTAGCAAAAAGGCTATGTTTGGTGTACTTGCAATGATATCTGCATTTGCAGTTTTGGTGATGTTATGGATGTAATAAAAAGATCACCCTGGGTTTGCTTCTTTAACAGTGGTGGTTGCAATGGCTGTGCAATTGAGATAATTGCTGCTATCACACCAAGATATGACATTGAAAGATTCGGATGTCTGCTTAAATCAAGTGCAAGACATGCTGACATACTCATTGTTTCAGGTGCACTCGTTGAGCAGGGAAGGGAGAGATTGATTCGTGTATATAACCAGATGAGCCCTAGAAAAAAGGTTATGGCAGTTGGGGCATGCGCGCTATCAGGCGGGCCATTCAGGGAAAGTTATAATATAAAAAAGAGGGTTGACAGTGTTATACCAGTAGATATGTATGTGCCTGGTTGCCCACCAAGGCCAGAAGCAATCATAGATGGGCTTGCAAAGCTGTTAAGGAGGATGAAATGAGTATTGAAAGTAAGATAAAAAGGATTGGCAGACCGAGATTGATTGCAATGATATGCATTGAAGAAGGGGAATTCAGGTTGATATACAGATTTGACAAAGATGGAAAAATGATTGATATAACGCAAAAAATCAAAAAATCAAATCCTGTTACAAATTCAATCTCTCACATATATCCATCTGCTGAAATGTATGAAAGGGAAATACATGATTTTTTCGGTATTGAATTCAAAGGAAACAAAAGATTGCATGAAAGGCTTTTCCTTCCTGATAACTATAAAGGAATGCCACCACTGAGAAAGGAGGTAAAAAATGCATGATTTTACAATTCCAATAGGTCCACAAAACCCAAGTCTAAAAGAGCCGACATGTTTAAGGATAGACCTAAAAGGAAATTACATTCAGAGCGCAAGAATAAGGCTTGGTTATATCCATAGAGGATTGGAAAGGCTTTTAGAGGGAAAGGATATACTAAAAGCCCTTTACATAATTCAAAGGATATGCGGGATATGTCCTGCAACACATGCCATCTCATATACAAGAGCGATCGAGTCTGCACTTAAGATAAGGCTCGAAGAAGATGTTGTTTATCTGAGAATGCTTGAAGCAGAGCTTGAAAGGATTGCATCGCATTTGTTATGGGCTGGATATATGTCCCATGAAATCGGTTATGATATGCTGTTTATGTTTTTTTGGAGGGAAAGGGAAAGGGTACTTGAGATATTTGAAAAGGTGATGGGTGGAAGGATACACAGAAACAATTTCAAGATAGGTTCTGTGAGATATGGCCTTGAAAAAGGGGATAAGAGATTTATTTTAGAGAGGTTAGATGTGATTAAAAAGAATATTCAAAACTATCTATCTACGTACCGCTCTGATAGGGTAATCAAAAGCAGATTAAAGGGTGTAGGGGTTATAACAAAAGAGGATGCAAGAAGGCTATGTGTGGTTGGACCTGTGGCCCGTGCATCTGGGATAAACAATGATGTGAGAAGGACGGATCCATACCTTGCGTATGATGATGTTGAATTTGAGATACCTTTAGAAGATGATGGAGATGCACTCGCAAGGGCAATTGTTCGACTAAGAGAGATACTCGAATCGATAAAAATAATATCACAGATAATTGAATGTGTTAAAGAAGATGCAAAGCTACCTGAATTCAAGCCTGAACCGTTTGATGCAGAGACATCAGCCCGCTCAGAAGCACCAAGAGGGGAAAACTTCCACTTCCTAAAAATTAAGAACGGTGTCATAGAAAGGGTAAAGGTTAGAACACCAACATTTGCAAACATCGTAGCCCTTGAGCATATGCTGAAAGGGGCAGAGATAGGTGATACACCTGTGGTTGTTGAATCGCTTGACCCGTGCTTTGCATGTATGGAACGTGTATTGATTGCAAATCGCACCAAAGTAGAATGCCTAACAAAAGAGCAGTTCATGGCAAAATATGTGAGGCGAGGATATGATTGAATTTTTATTTATCCTCTGTGTAATTCCAATTTCGCTATTATTTTTTGGTATAGAAAGAAAACTAACTGCAAGATTTCATAATAGAGTAGGTCCTCCTATATGGCAGCCATTCTATGACATAGCAAAACTTTTCCAAAAAGGCCGATCTGATTCGAGGGCTCAAAAAAACATATTTTTCAGGCTTTGTCCAATTGTCTATTTCCTATCTAGCATACTTTTATTTCTATTTATACCTTTCAGTTTTATCTCATTTGATTATGATTTCATACTTTTGATATACATTACAATCCTTTGCTCTGGCCTTTATGTACTTGCTGGTTTTTCAAGCAATTCACCCTTTGGCATCCTTGGCTCGATGAGGGAGATAATAACAATGGTTGCATATGAGATTGTTTTTGCACTATCTGTCTTTTCATTCATGATTGCGGCTGGAGTAAAAAGCATTGCTGCATATCCACCAGGCCTACATTTTCTTGAAGCACCACTTGCAACTATATGCCTTCTTTTTGTCACAATACTCGAAATAAGGATAACCCCATTTGATACTGCAGAGGCAGAAACAGAAATACTCTATGGCTATAAAACTGAATTCAGTTCAAGGGGGCTTGCGCTCATCGAACTTTCCCGTTATATGAAGCTGCTCTTTTTCATATTTTTCATCACATTCCTCTTTTTTGGTCCAATGCACATAGTCCCTTTTTTGCTTATCAGTCTAGCAATGCTCTTTTTGCTTACCTTGGAAAAGGTTACAACACCAAGATACAGGGTTGAAGAAGTTTTTAAATTTTTTATTCCTGTACTTGCCCTGGCACTCATAGAAATAACAAGATTGATAATATTATAATATGTCGCTGTTAAGAGAGGCACTATCAAATCTGTTTAAAAAGCCGTTTACAAGGCGCTATCCAAAAGAGGGCGCAAGACCATATCCAAGATTTAGAGGGATGCTCGTCTATAAATCAAAAAAATGCATTGGTTGTCAACTATGCAACAGAAATTGCCCTTCTGCTGCAATAACATTTTATAAAAAGGGTCGTATAGATTTTGACATGTCAAAATGCATGCAATGCGGATTATGTGTTGATGTTTGTCCAGTAGATGCAATAGAATGGAGCACGAATTTTGAAATGGCTGCAGCAGACAAGAAAAAATTTATCATCAGATAAGATCTTTACATATTTTATCCAAAATCCTTTCTGTTTTTGAAACAATTCCTTTTAGTTGTTTTTTGAGCTCTTTGCTTATCCCTATGCCATAGCCTATATTGTATGGTTGTATGCCTATGATGGCAATTTTTTTATTCAAAAGCCTTGCTATCAGATCTATTGGTATACTATGCGTTGAACTAAAAATTGTATGCACATCTTCAATTCTGAAAAATTTTACATCGCCTGCCCTTCCACCCCAATCAACCGCATCCAAAAATATCACAAACTCGGCATCTTTTAAGATATGAAGAAAATTTTCAGGATTAGGACCTGCGCATATCTTCTTGCCATCAAATCTGACTTTTTTTATAACAATGTTGGCAATATTGTCATCTGATTTTAGAGGATTGCCAACAGAGACAAGTATCTTTTGCATTATAGAAATCTTTATATATCAGAAATCTAAATATTTCTATCCATTTGAGGGGGAAAATTAGAATCTTGATTCAGTTAGGGGGACTGAATTAAGATTGAAAGTGAACTGTTTTTGATAGATAAAAGTATTTAGAAAAGATATTAAAAAGCATTTCGTCACCGCAATATATATATTGTGGTGATGATAAGAAGAAAAGGAGGGAAAAATGCCCGCGATGTCCTCTTTGATACAGGACACATTTGAGGGATTTGAGGCAAAACAGGCAAGGATTGTCGTGCTAGGCGCTGGTGGTGCAGGCAACAACTGTATAACAACACTTACAGAGATGGGTATAGCAGGTGCAGCAACCGTGGCAGTAAATACAGATGCAAAGCATCTTGCAATATCAAAGGCAGATGCAAAGATTTTGATAGGTAAGGAGCTTACACGTGGACTCGGTGCTGGTGGTTGGCCACAAATTGGTGCAAAGGCAGCAGAGGAATCAGCAACAGAACTGAGAAGGGTTCTTGAGGGTTGCGATATGCTCTTCTTAACATGTGGTCTCGGTGGTGGTACAGGAACTGGCTCTGCGCCTGTCATTGCAAGGATGGCAAAGGAGATGGGTGCAATAGTAATAGGCTGCACAACAATGCCATTCAAGATAGAGGGTGCAAGGATAATGAAAGCAGAAGATGGCCTTTCAGCACTGAGGCAGGCATGCGATACAGTCATCGTTATTGAAAATGACAGACTTCTTCAGGTCGCAGGCTCACTTCCACTACAACAGGCATTTGCAGTCGCAGACAATCTCATAGCAACAATCATTAAGGGTATAACAGAGACTATATCACAGCCATCACTTGTCAATCTCGACTATGCAGATGTAAAGACAATCATGCACTCAGGCGGTGTTGCTGCTGTGGGTGTGGGTGAATCAGATACAAGAAATAGGGCAGAGGAGGCTGTGATAAAAGCAATGACAAACCCATTGCTTGAGGTTGACTATGAAGGTGGGACAGGTGCATTGATACACGTCACAGGTGGACCTGACCTAAAACTCGATGAAGTCAATCTCGTTGGACAGTATGTCTCAAAGCAGCTTGACCCAAGCGCAATGGTTATATGGGGAGCCCGTATAGAACCAGAATTCAAGGGCAAAATGCGAGTGATAACCATCGTAACAGGCGTCAAATCGCCATATCTGCTTGGTCCTGCAGAGAGCAAAAAAGTGGAAAAGAGTGTAAGCAACGAACTAGGGATAAAGGTCTTGCTATAAGCTGTCTCTTATCCCTTTTTTCCTTTTTATTTTTCTTTTTCCTTTTCTATTTATGAGATGGTTTTTGTCATCAAAGATACACAAGGCAAGGGTAACCTCTGCTGACATAAATTATATAGGTAGTATAACTGTTGATAGACTTTTGATGGAAAAGGCAGGATTTCAAGCAGTGGAAAAGGTTTTAGTTGTTGATAATGATAATGGTGAAAGGGTTGAAACCTACATCATACCAGGCAAGACAGGGAGCGGGGTCATAAAAATAAATGGTGGGGCAGCCAGGCTTATCAAGAAAGGGCATGAAATTATCATAATGGGATTTCAGTTATCAAAAAAGCCCATAAAAGCAAAAATCGTACTTGTAGATAAAAGGAATAGGTTTGTGAGATATCTATGAAAATAGATGAGGAAAAGGCATTTGCGCTGTTAAAAAAATACTCAATACCTATACCTCGACAGATATTCACTTTGGATATAAAAAGGGCAATTGATTTTGCTAAGGATGTTGGTTTTCCTGTCTACATAAAACTTTGCTCACCTGAAATTATACACAAAACAGAAGCAGGAGCAGTTAAAAGGATAGAAAATATCCACATGCTTGAAAAGGAATTCAAAAAAATGAAGGATACGAGGTTTAAGAAAAAATCCATACTTATTCAGGAAAGGATTGAAGGTGTGGAGCTTCTTGCAGGTGCAAAGCTTGATCCGCAATTCGGGCATGTGTTGATTTTTGGGCTTGGTGGTATATGGGTTGAGATTCTGCACGATATAAGTATGCGCATTGTACCTATAAACAGGACTGATGCACGGCAAATGATAGAGGAGACAAAATGTTCAAGGCTGCTGAAAGGTTTTAGAGGGATCCCTGCAACAAGGATTGATAAGGTTGAACAATGTCTACTTAACCTGTCAAGGCTTTTAGAAAATAATCCTGATATAAAAGAGATGGACATAAATCCACTTTTTGCAAATAGAAAAGGTGTGTGGGCTGCTGATGTGAGAATAATTGCTTAATTTAAATATCAAAGACAAAAAAGACTTATGCCAAGACCAGCCTTGAGATCGAGTAAGATGAGATGGAAAAAGGTTAAAAAGCCCAGTGGAGAGATTAAGATAGTATACAAAAGGCCAAGACCTGCAAAACCAAAATGTGCAAAATGTAAAGGGTATCTGGCTGGTGTACCGATTACAAGAAGGCCTGGCCTTCTAAACAAGTCAAAAAGAAGGCCTGAAAGGACATATGGAGGCTATCTTTGTCCAAAATGCCTCAAAATAGAACTAAAAGAAAAAATATATAAATTGGCTACATAATTCATAAGATATGTTAGAGGTTGGAAAGGTTTGCATCAAAACTGCAGGAAGAGAAGCTGGAAAATATTGTGTTGTACTAAAGAAGATAGATGACAATTTTGTGCTTATAACAGGTCCGCGTTCCCTTACAAAAGTGAAGAGAAGAAAATGCAACATTCAACACCTTGAGCCACTTGATTATAAGCTTGACATAAAGGCAGATGCAAGTGATGAAGAGGTTGCAAAAGCATTTGAAAAGGAAGGGCTAATTGAAAAACTTAAGATTGAAAAACCAAAAGGAGAAAAAGAGGTAAAAGCAGAAGAAAAGGCTGAAAAAAAGGTAAAAGAGGTAAAAGAAAGGAAGGCTGAAAAGCCAAAAGAAAGCAAAACAAAAGAAAAGAAAGCAAAGTCCTAAAGTGACCTGCTAACAATCAGCGTTTGAACATCCTTTACACCTTTCATCCTTCTTATCTGTTCCTCAAGCCTGTCTATCTCTCCTTCTTCATCCGGTATGATTTTTGTAAACTTTATCGATTTTAGGCCAAATGCTATGGGCTCCTCTTCTATCCGTTGTGGCTTAAGCTTTTCAAGGGCTGTCTTAAGCTGAGCAAAATCAGAATCCTTTACAACCTTAGGAAGTATCCTTAGAACAACAATCACATCACCCATATCAAGGACCTCTAAAGCCGCATTTTGGACAGGTATACTGGTTCACAATCCTCTTACACTTCTCACATCTAAGTATTTTTTCCTTTCCACATTGCGGGCATGGAAATTCTACCCATCCACTTTCTGTCACAACATTTTTTCCACAGGATATGCAGTGCATAATAAATTCTGTTAAGGATATTTAAATTTCAAATTGGAGATTTTCTATATTTTTTGGATTTATTTATCATTTTTTTACAATTTTTATCCCATCCACTGCGAGGCTTGTATAAAAATACAAATTGCCCATTTTCATATTTTTTAAGAAAAATACGTTTTTGGCTCATAAAAGAATATCCTGTAAAATCATGATGACAGCCTAAATTATGGCCAAGCTCGTGGGTTAGGATATCCGATGTTTCTGTAATTTCACCATAAGTATCATAAACAATCGCACTGTTACCTGGTCTATATGCCTTGCCTCTCACATCACCTTTTTGTGCTGAGAACAAAACCTTGAATTCATAGTCATTTGCATTTAAGTGTGATATAATCTTTAGCAGGTCACTTGAATTATATGTGTCAGGTGATTTGATAAAGACTGGTTTGTCAGCTTCAAATTCTATTCCTAATTCACTAAAATTTCTTGATGCCTTTTCAATTATTTTCTCCAACCTTTCATCCCATGGCATTCTGTTTTGTTCTTTTGAATGAAAACTTACATACTCTTCATCCAAAATTGGTTTTATTTTAAATTTTACAGTATAATCATTTTCACTTTGTTTGTTAAATGGATGTTTGCTCTTTTTGCTATACTGAATGAAAATATTGTTTTCTATCGCATTTTCTATATGTATGTTAAAATGATTTGTAGGATATAAAATAACCAAAATTGGTATCATTGTACCCAGAATCTTTTTGTATTTTGAATTCCATGTCATCTTATATCAATGGAGCGAAAAAAATTTAAATTATTCCCATACAAAGTCTATCCTTGGCCTTTTTCTCTGCTCCCTTTTCCAAAAGAACATGTATGCCAAGCCTGCTATAATGCCACCTAAATGACCCCAATTTGCAATACCCGGCTCAAGGCCGAATACACCAAATACAAACTCAAGAAAGGCAAATATTGCAACTGCAAGGATTGCTGGCATGGGTATGCCTGGAAACATAAATATGATAGATCTTGGAAACATTATGGCATAAGCAGTTATAATACCAAAAACAGCACCCGAAGCACCGAGCATACTCACATCCATAACCCCAGTTAATAAAAGATGAAGAATGGCAGAACCAATGCCAGATATGAAATAGAGTAAAAGATATTGCCTCGTGCCAAGGATCCTTTCTACCATAAAACCGAATATCATGAGCACAAACATGTTTATGAATATGTGTGTGACATTGCCATGCAAAAACATGTATGTAAATATCTGCCACCATGCACCAGACATCAGTTTTATTGGGTTAAGCGCAAAGGTTTCTGTAAATTGCTCGCCAAGTGCAACCTGGAGTACAAACACGGCAAAACATATAACAACAATTGCAAATGTAACTTTCATAAATACAATTGGTTGTTTAAATAAATTATGCTATGATATCAAAGCCCTGCCTTCCTTGTTTTATTCTTTCTGCAATCTCTTTTATCATCTCTAATGTTATATCCTGCCCACCAAGGCCTGTAGCAAATCCTGATATATTTATATCAAAGCCATGTAATGCTGAAGATACTTCATTGTAAATAGGGCCACCTGCACCAAATGATACTGCCTTCTCAAGTACACCAACTGCCCTTAGGCCCTTGCAGGCCTTTCTCATCTCTTCTACGGGAAATGGCCTAAAACATCTCAATTTTATTAGACCTATGCCAATCTCATCAAGGCATGCCCTCACAGTCCCTGTCACAGAGCCTGCTGTGATGAGCGCGCAATCATTACCATCGTTTTCCACCTCGATAAGACCATTACCATAACAGCGGCCAAAATTAGAATGGAATGCCCTGTTTGTATCTTTTATGACAGTCTCAGCCTGCTTCATTGCTTCATTTTGCTGTTTTTTGAAATGGACATACCATTCAGGTGTTGCAAGACAGCCCAATGTGACCGGTTTTGCAGGATTTAGGCATACCTCAGGCCGATATTCTTTTAGAAAGGGCTTTAGGCTATCTATCATCTGCACGGGCTCGTAGGTATGTGACAAAACATAGCCATCTATGCATACCATTACAGGCAGATTGACTTTTTCTGCAATCTGCCATGCCTGTATTTGGCTATCATACGCCTCCTGTGCATTCTCTGCGTATATCTGAATCCATCCTGCATCCCTGAATGCTAAGCTGTCTGACTGGTCATTCCATATATTTAATGGTGCAGAAAGTGCGCGATTTGCAACAGTCATAACAATTGGTAGCCTCATGCCTGATGCAACCCACAGAAGTTCTGACATAAGTGCAAGACCTTGACTTGATGTGGCTGTATAACTTCTCACACCTGTTGCCTGTGCACCTATGCATGCAGCCATGGCTGAATGTTCTGATTCAACTGTAATAAATTCTGAATCAAGCATGCCATCAGCAACAAACCTTGCAAGTGCTTCTACTATACCGGTCTGTGGTGTTATAGGATAGGCTGCAATTACGCCTGGCCTAACAAGCCTAACAGCCTCTGCAATTGCCTGTGCCCCTGATATCACTTTACTTTCAACCATGCCTCAAACTCCTTATAACTTCTTGCATTGAATGTGAGGATTGCAGGAAGTTCATATGGATGTATCTCTCTTATCCTTTTGATAACATGCTTTGGCTTTCCTGTCTTGATGAACATTGCAATCTCATGGCCCTCTTCTATTTTTCCTTTCCATCGATAGATTGATTTTATGGCAAACATGTTTATGCATGCTGCCAATCCTTCGTTGACTAACATTTTTGCCATCCTATTAGCATCTCTTCTTTTTGCAGTTGTATAGACCAATTTCATTTCTCCATTGTTATTGCCTTTTGAGGACATGCCTGAGCACATATCCCACAGCCCTTGCAATAGTCATAATCAATCTTTGCCCTTTCCTTTATAGTTATTGCACAATCAGGGCAGTACCATGTACAGATTCCACATTTTATGCATTTTTCGGATATAACGGGTTTTATAATCCTCCAATTACCTGTTTTATTCTCTTTTGAACTGGCTGCAGGGGCCCAGCAACCTTCACGCAGCTCTTTCATATGCCTCACTCACAAGCCTTTTGTTAAGCTCAAGCAACTTTCCGCTGAATATATCTTCAAGAGATTTGAGTAAAGAATCGAGCTTGACAAGCTTAGAAACATGTGCAAAAAAACCTAGCATGGCTGTATTAACAATTGGTTTTCCAAGTATATCAAGCGCGACAGCCGTTGCATCGAATGAGGAGCAATTAGGATAGTCCTTTTTGCTATTTATCACAACCTTTGCCCCATCAATCTTTACTACCCCGCTCTCAATTAGGCTTTCATCGAGCACAACAGCCCAATCTGGTTTATAGACCTGAGTTCGCTGTGTTATCGGTTTTTTATCAATCCTGCAGAATGCACGCACAGGTGCACCTCTTCTCTCAACACCAAATGCAGGAAATGCCTGAACCCATTTGCCCTCAAGGCCAGCTGCCTTTGCCAACATAATAGCAAATGTCACAGCACCTTGCCCACCCCTGCCATGTACAACAATCTCAATCATATAAGCACATTGGCTTTAATAAACATTTAAATATTCAAATTCAAGTTCGACAATCTGCAAACTAAATTTAATTAATGGCAAAACTTTATAAATACATAAATTTAACTATATATTAGTGGTTAATATGGCAGAAGTATGTCCAGAAAGGATTGAAGAATACGAGTGCAGAGAGGATTTTTTGAAAAGCGTGACTGATGAGTATCTAAAAAGATACCCGCCATTGCTTCATGATAATATAATTGCATGGGCAAATGAATTCTATGATGAAAATTATGGCCTGTACGACAATGGCAGCTTTGAAAAGGCAATAAAGAAATATGTACAATTTATGATTTTTGAAGAAAGAGAAAGATGGCCTTAAATCCTTATTTTGTATCCATTTTTGTTTAGTTCTTCAATGAAATCTTCAGCAGGTTTTATATCCTCGGTTCTGAATATTAAACCAAAAGATGTTTTTGCACAGAGTTTATAGTTCCATCTTTTGATCATCTCTTCTATATTTTTCTGATCTTTCTCAGATAAAATGTCTCCATTGTTATTGTAAACTAAATAAAGTGGCATAAAAATAATAAGTTGCAAAAATTTAAATTTTAGTCAAAAGCATTTAATCTATCCAAATTCATATCCTCATCTGCTCCTTCGATGATAATATCCTGATACAAACTAAAGCTTGAATTTTATGCCAAAAAGGAATTGATATCTCTCTTTGTTCTGAATTTATACCCGACCTTTTCAAACATCCCTTTTAGCTTTATCGCATCCTTTTCCAGAATAGGGCTTTCTGATATCAGCGTTACATCAAGCCTGCGGCTTAGCACCTCTTTCACAAGCAAGCTAAAATCAGGTTTGAGCTTATCTAACGTTAGATGATAGCGCTCATTGCCCTTGCCAATACCAGCAGGGCTGTAAAATACGCATGTAAAATGGCAATGATAGTGCTTTAGCCTCAGCTCAGACAGTGCATCGAAAATCTGACCAAAATCTATTTGTCCACCTTGCCGAGCATATATGTGGGCAAAATCGATTGTTGGCATGCAACCCTTCACAGCTCTGCAGAGTTCGATGATTTCGCTCAGCTCACCGAATGTTGCCTGCTTGCCCATTGTTTCAGGGCCAAGCATCACATCCTTGATTCCTTTGGCTCTCAGTTTTTCAATCATATCCTCACAAGCAGATTTTACCTTTTCAAATGCTTGCTCCTTACTCAACTTACCATAGAATCCAGGATGAAAGACAACAATGCTTGCACCC
>JAVZYR010000016.1:0-13963 GCA_038999435.1 Candidatus Aenigmatarchaeota archaeon
TAACAGACCGACCAAAGTGGGCAACAGCTATCCTGAAGCGGAAGCTCTAAAGAGCCTGCAGGTGGTTTCTGCTCCACCGCTCTTTGCATGAAGCGGAAGCTCTAAAGAGCCTGCAGGTGGTTTCTGCTCCACCGCTCTTTGCATGAAGCGGAAGCTCTAAAGAGCGGTGATTCGAACCCGGGCTATCGGCTTGGAAGGCCGAGGTACTTTAGAGGGGTTTATGCCCAACCACTATACTACGGGCGCATTAAAATATTACTTTTAAGATTAAAATTCGAATTCTTCTTCCTCTTTTTCTGGTGCTGATGATTTTATCGTTTTTTGCAGTTTTTCCATACTCGCTTTATCAAGCAGTTTTATAGGCAGCATTGATTCAAGCCCTGGTGGTGCTTCGTTCAGAAATCGTGGTATGATATGAAAATGTAAATGTGGCACAACCTGACCTGCAGCACGACCAGAAGAAAGAGATAGCGATATCCCATCTGCCTTCAGCGCATTTCTTACCATCTCAGAAATCCTTCTTACATATATGAAAATGTCTCCTGCCTCTTTATCTGTCAGGTCTGAAAGAAATTCAACATGCCTTTTTGGTATAACAAGTGTGTGTCCAGGATTTCTCGGATTTATGTCAAGAAATGCCATCACATCTTCATTTTCAAATATCTTGTATGCAGGTATTTTTCCTGTAACGATTTTACAAAAGGTACATTCTTGCATAAATAAAATTAGTCTTGGATTTAAAAATGGGCCCGCCCGGATTTTCACTAGAAACCCTCAAGGTTTCCAGCCATCCGGGAGCTGTTTCGCTTCGCTCCACAACGCTTCCGGAAGCGTGCCGCGAGCGCTTTCTTCTTGAAAGAAAGGGCTCATTTGAACCGGGGTCTCGAGCTCCCAAGGCTCGGATGCTAGACCAAGCTACACCACGGGCCCATATAAATAAAATTGTTTTAATTAAATAAACTCAAAGAACACCTATTGAGATAAAACTATTAAAATTTTTGCAAACCCAAGCTTTTTAAATTATTTGTTGAATACAAAAAATGAGAAGCATTCTCGTTGTGTTAATTTTATTTATTGTTGCACTTTCTGGTTGCATACAATATAATGAACAATCCGCAAATATATCTGAAGAAAATACAATACAATCAGGATCCCAATCTGAAATTAAAATTATAAATGAATCGATAGAAAATGAAGAATCTATATCGAAAGAACCTTTTATTGTTTTTAATTTTAAATTTAAAAATGAGACATGTCTGTTAAATGGTGAAATATACCTTAATGATATTTTTTTAGGAGAAACATATGAAGGTCGTTATAATCTCACATTAACAAAATTTGAGCAATTCAAAAATAAGTCTGGTGATACACAAATAGTTTGTATTCAAGGCAGATATCCTTCCTGTTTCAGCGAATATAAAGGATGGTATTTTAAAGTATGTTGGTTTGTTAATATAACCAAAAGTGATTTTGAAATAAATTTATTACCAGTTTTATTTGAAGCAGAGATTACTCCAAGATGGCCGAGTTATTGTTATGAATATCGAAATTTTGTAAAACCAGAAAATATTTTAGATAAAATTAATGAATGGAAAGAAATTGGGGTTTTAAATAAAGACATAAAAAGCAATATAGAATTTTTATGGAGTAAATCAAGTTTAAATGTAATATACTCAAAAGATTTTTGGATCTCAGGTGATGCAGATTGGTGGAAACTGCCAAATGAAACATGGAATGACGTTGGCGATTGTGAAGATTGGTCAAATTTATTAATTTCACTTATCAAGGCTTATAATTCGTCAGCCAAATGCTATGCTATCGCATTGATCGATCATATTACAACAGTTTGTAAGTTTGATGAAGAATATCCGATTGAATATATTTTTTATGACCAGAAAAAATTTTTCATAAGAGAAACGAGAAGTTATTATGACTATGATGTTAAGTTCAAGCTTCATAATTGGCTTAATACATATTTCAACCAATATGGAATCTACTCAAAATTCAGAAATGTAACATGTGCTTATGACAACGATGAATATTTTGAATTCAGAAATAATGACGAATTTCTCGAATGGTTAATGAATTTATAAATCTCAGTTTTTGCAATTATTATTTCTGTTTATTTCTATGAAAGCCCCGGGAGGGATTCTCTCTGGAAACCCTCAAGGTTTCCAGCCATCCGGGAGCTGTTTCGCTTCGCTCCACAACGCTTCCACTCTGGAAGCGTAAGCTCCCTCTTGCTCGCACGCTTTTTGCCTAAAGCGTGCCCGCGAGCGCTTTCTTCTTGAAAGGTTTTGGAAGCGGCCAGCTCCTTCTTTCCGCGAGCACTTTCTTCTTGAAAGAAGGGGCTCTTTGAACCCTCAACCTATCGCTTACGAGGCGATTGCTCTACCATTGAGCTACCGGGGCATCACCTATTAAATACTTGTTTATCAACCTATCTATTTTGAGATAGAGCTCTTTTTTGCTTCCATCATTTTTTATTCTGAGATCAGCATCTTTTATAATCCTGTCTATGTGCCTTTCTGTTTCTCTTTTTTCTATATCAAGGAATTGCCTAAAGCTCATCTTCATTTCACCTTTACCTGCTTCGATCCTCCTTTTCCATCTTTGCTTAGCTGGTGCAAGTATGGCAACAATTAAGAAATTAGGAAAGCAATTTTTGAAATATGTCACCTCTTCAGGGAATCTTATCCCAGATATCACAATATTTTTTTTCTTTGCTTTTTTCGCAAGCAACTTTGCAAGCACATCATTTCCATGCCTTTTTCTCATCTCTGTTGCCAATTCAATCAGATTATCCCTTGTTATCATCTTGCCCTTTTTCTTGAGCAGGGGCGCTAAAACATCAGCTGTGAAATCGAGTAGCTGAAATCCATACTTTTTCGCGACATATTCTGCAAAAACATTTTTCCCACTGTATCTTTTGCCAACAAGACCTATCACAACCATATTAAATCTATTAAACAATTTTAATTATGCCATTCGAGATTTCGGCAATATTTACATGGATATCAGGCCTTGACAGCCTGACCCTTGCAATCCTTGTTATCATAGCCCTCATCATTGCATTCAAAATATTTCAATATCTTTTAAAGGCATTGGTGATGGGACTGATGTTTGCCCTCATCCCACTTGGGCTTAGATGGCTTGGCTTTCCAGTACCTGTTGATATATCGACTGTGTTATTCTTTATCCTACTTGGCATATTGACATGCTTTGTCTACTCATTCCTTTCTTTTCTCAGTCGGCTTGTTAGGCGATAACAACCTCAACAACTTTTTGCCCTGCCCTTTCTATTTCAAACCATAAAATCAGATTCGTCCTATCCCTTTTTAGCTGCGTTTCTATACCATAGAACTTAAGCCTAAACTCCTCATCTACAGGGACAAAGAATGACACAGCATTGCTATCATCTATCCATATCCACCTTTCACCATCGTTTATGCCTATTGAGAAGTTTTGTCCTTCACCAAGAAAATTTCCAATTCCAATTTCTATGCTACTGTCATTTCTAATTGTATATATCCACACTGCCCTGAATCTGAAAAGCCGCTCTGCAAGCCTTTCCCTAATCCACATACTCCAATTCTGCAAGGTTGAAAGAGGGCTTGAGGCATTCAAACCTATATTAAATGCCCTTGGATATTCAGAGATAATGTTCTCTGAAACGGATTTTATGGTCCTTTCTTCAAAAAATCCCAGTGACATAAAAGAGAGAGTAATGGCTGTGAAGATGATAATGAAAATCACTGCTGCAAGAATGAAAAACTGTCCTCTCATCGCCATATGTACAGCTTTAGCTCCTTCCATCCATCATCTTTTGCGAGCAGATAGCTTCCAGTCCATACCTCTTCAGCATCTATTTTACAGCCCCAGCATGCTGTGATGTTATAGCCATACAATGATATCACAGCCATGACATCTTCAGGCGTTCTTGCACCAAGCTTAACTGCATCATTGAGCAGTGTTTGTGCATCAGGGCCTGTTTCGCGCTGTGTATAGGCTGATATCAGGCCTGAGAGAAAAATCAGGAAGCCGAGGAGCAGTATACCTCCAATGCTTGCTTCGATTGTGTGAATAATACCTCTCATATTTATCTTTTCCACAAATAACTAAAATGCTACCAAAGCTTTATAGAGTGTATAAAATCTTGCTCAGAGAATTTGGCCATCAGGGATGGTGGCCTGTCTCAGGCGGATTTAACCCACCTGAATGGGAGATATGCCTTGGTGCAATCCTAACACAGGCAACTGCTTGGCGGAATGTTGAGCAGGCATTGGAAAATCTCAAAAAGGCTGGCATCACAGACCCAACTGATATTTTATGCACAAGTCAACAAAAGCTTGGGCAAATAATCAGGCCAGCAGGCTATTATCAACAGAAGGCAAAAAGGCTAAGATATTTTGCAAAATTCGTTCAGGATTTTGGCTCATTCGATGCATTTAAAAAATGCGTTGACCGAGATATGCTTTTAGCAATACATGGCATAGGCAAGGAAACGGCAGATTCTATACTTCTGTATGCATGCAAAAGGCCAATTTTTGTAATAGATGCATACACAATCAGGCTTGCAGCCCGTCTTGGTATTTCTGAGAAGAGATATGATGGATTGCAGTATATCTTTCAATCACAACTTCCAAAAGATGTCGATATATACAAGGAATGCCATGCGCTGATTGTTGAGCATGGCAAGAAATTTTGCAGAAAAAAACCACAATGCGAGTTATGTCCACTTAAATCTAAGGAATGCACCTATACCACCAAGCCCTAAAAAGATATCACCTGCCTCATGGCCTGTGCTGATGATTTCAATCTCAGCCCTGCTGGCCTCTGCCATGTCAAGTAGCTCTTCAGATTCTGATAATTTTGCTTCAGATATTAGCAGCATTCGAACAGCACCTGCCTTTAATGCCATTTCTGTTTCAGCCCTGCCATATACAACAAGTCCATCCTTTTTTATTTCTGCAAGAAGGTTTTCGATAAGCTCTGTTTCTTTTGCTATCCTCATCTCTCTAAGAAGCCTATTACCAGACTTCCTTATTATTTCCTTTACTCCTGCTATGCTCACATCCGAGCAATGTTCAGACCACACCCTGTTTGCAATGTCAGGCCTCTTTGCCCTTATCCAATTTAGCAGATTCTCTCTTTCAAAACCAGGCCCACCAATTATCACAGATTTTTTCTCTTCTATCCACTGCACAAGCCGT
This sequence comes from Candidatus Aenigmatarchaeota archaeon, assembly GCA_038999435.1. Taxonomy (GTDB): domain Archaea; phylum Aenigmatarchaeota; class Aenigmatarchaeia; order QMZP01; family QMZP01; genus QMZZ01. The sequence goes on from JAVZYR010000016.1 coordinate 5,214, forward strand.
GCATACCATTCATCCCTTTCTTCCTTTTCCTTTTTTTTATATGCAAGCCTGCCAACAACCTTGATGCCCTGCTCTGTTATGGAAAAGAGCTCAGCGCCCTCTCTGTCCAGCAAAAGCATTGTCAGCTCAGGCCTTTTCCCTGCCTTTTTTATCCTTTCAAGCTCATGCGACTTCCATGCATGCCTTATCTCAACCTTTTTCCCAATCTCTATATCAATGCTGTGATGCGCACCAAGCCGGACATGTGCAGGCCCTTGAACAATCACACCAAGCACCCTCAGCCCACCCTCTTTTATGCTCGATTTTTCAGCCCTTATTGTCAGTATCATAGGCACCTTCTCACCTTCGATAAATTGGCTATCTCTGTAGATTATCTCCTTCCGCGCTGTTTTTGCCCTGACCTCATCTCCTGCTTTTATGATACGGGAAAGAAGCCACAAATCATCAGTGGTTTCAGGTATGAGGCTAGCTGTATTTCTCCTTAGATCTATGCTGAGAATTTTCATTTATATTTAATTCTTTCGGCCAATATTATTAATGAGAGGTGTTGAGGATTTCATATACCTTCTTGCAATCGCATTTGCAATCCTTATCATTCTTGGTCTTGCATCTGTATGGTATCCATACACACCACCAGCAAACTTTACAAAGATTGCAGGCTTTGAGCTTGGACTTGTTGGATGGATGGGTGAATGGCCTGCAAAGAGCTATGAGATAGGAACGGTTGAGCCAGGGACCCAAAAAGAGATACTGCTATCAATTGGACAGGTTGATGTTGAGCACTCATACTGGTCTGAGAGAAAAGGTGAGCATGCTGTGGTTGTGCCGACATGGGGCCTTGAGTGGATAAGGCGGGTAAAGGTAAAATTCGATGTGTGGCAGACAAATAAGTATGGCCGATTGAGGGTGCTGTGGAATGGCAGGGAGTTACTAAACAGCTATGCAGACCCAAGAGAGTATGTATTTGTCATAGAACCTAATGAGGTATTTAACAGCAATATGCTGATATTTGAGGCAGAGGACCCAGGCATGCGCTTCTGGGCATCAACTGTTTATACGATAAGGGATGTTGAGGTTGAGCTTGAATATGGCCCTGCACGCTTTTTCAGATTTGAACTCCTGCCATCAGAGGTTGAGGTATTTAATAAGGGAAAGGTGAGCTTCTATGGCTGGGGAAAGGGCAATCTGTCAATAAAGGTGAATGGCAGGGAGATATATAACAAAAGGCCAATAGGGGCTGATGAGGCAAATTTCACAGCAAGCCAGGCAGCGATTGTGCCTGGAGAGAATACACTCAGCTTTAGAAGCATAGGCGAGGATGTGCGATGCGAGAATACAAGGCTTGAGGTATGGCTACTCACACAAAACCTTGAGAAAGAGAGGACATTTAATATCAGCGAGGCACAGTATGCAAAGCTTGGAAAGGGAGGGAAGATAAGGTTTAATGTTGCTGAGATAAGACGCGCAGGAGGGCTTTCAATCAGCTTGAATGGAAATGCGCTGGCAGTGCCACAGGTTCAAAAAGGCTGGAATGAGGTCAGCTTTAGCCAAGCACAGGCCAGGTCAGGTCTGAATGCCATAAAATTCACTGCAACAGGCACATTTGATATAAGCAGCGTTGAGATTGGGTATTAACATCAGAAAAGTATTTAAATTGTTTACTACTTTTAAGTAATATGGCAAAGTATCAATATAACAGGAAGGAAACAAAGGCACAGATTGAGGAATATTTAAAAAAGGCAGAAGAGCATCTTAAAGATCCTAAAGGGCTTAATGATTTTATTTTTGCAGCAGATTACTATAGGCTTGCAATGCGAATAGATCAAGAATACAGACAGGAGCGATGGTGGAGAGGAAATAAACCGAAGAGAAAATATCTGAAATTAGCAAAAAAGGCTCTTAAAAAAGGTTTAAAAAATCATTGCGATGAAAATTCCATAAAAACAAAATTAGGAGAGATATATTTTTGGGCTGAAAAGGATGAAAAGGCAGTTGAAATACTTGAAAACCTAAACCCATTTCATCTCGCAGTTCTTTACGAATTTAGGGCTAAAGAAATGGAAAAAAGGGGAAAAGGGGAAAAAGCAAAAGAAGATTACAAAAGAGCAAAGGAATTTTATATTAAAAATAGAAGCTACCATCTTGCTGGAGGTATTGCTGAGAGGCTTGGTGAAAAAGAAGATGCTGCAGAACTTTTTGGAAAAAGTAGATTATTTGGTAGAAAGGCAGCAAAACTATATGAGGAGTTGGGAAAAAAGGAAAAAGCAGCAAAGCTGTATGAAAAACATTTCAATCTTTCACTTCGAGTGCCTTATCTTTTGAAGGGCACAGATTCTGCAAAAAGGGCTGCAGAATTATATTTTGAGATGGCAATGTACAGCAAAGATTCTACGAAAAAGAGAGAATTTTTAGAAAAGGCAGCTGATATGTATGAAAATGTAGAGGATTGGGACAATGCGTTAAAAGTTTATGAGATGTTAGGTGATAAAAATAATGCTTTATGGGTAAAAGGCTGTAAATATGAAAGGGAGGGAGATTTTGCCGAAGCTGCAAAGTGTTTTAGAAGTATAGATGCTGAAAGGGCTGTAGAAAATTGGTTGAAAGTAGATATCGATGATAAAAATTTGAGATTGAAAATAGAAGACCTTGAAAAGATAGGCCCAGAATATAAAAATTATGATCAAGTAGTAAAAGAACTCGTTAAATTATATGAAACAGAAATTAGTGATAGAATCAAAAGATCCGGTGAAGATTTTCTTTCATATATATTTGAAAGTGATATTGTTAACAAGGCAATTGGAAAAATAGAAGAGATATCCAAAGGTAAAAAGTGGTCTGAAGATACAGCCAAAATTTCTGAAAATATTGGATATGCATATCTGAAGGGTATGTTGTATTATATGGAAGCAATCAAGAAAATAGACAACGTGATGAAAACCGGTAGTAGTAACGGGGAAAAAATGGAAGCAAAAAGGTATTTACAAAAATCAAAAGATTGTTTTGACAATGTTTGGAGGATAGATGAAAAATACAAAGATGTTAATAAATGGAGAGAATTTTTATCTCAAGACCATTTTCTCATTAAAAGGATTGGAAAAGGTGGGATGGGAAGTGTATATTTAGGATGGAATGTATCAGGTGCGATGGGGGATTTCAGAGAAGCAATAAAGTTATCAAAAAAAATAGAAGGATTTGATCCTCAGAAATTAGAATATGAGGCCTTAAAAAAAGTTAAGAGTCCATATATTGTAACATTAAGAAGTGCTATAGAAATTCAGCCCAGTCCTTATTCAGAAAAAATGGTTGCACTTATACTTGATTATATTGATGGTAAATCTATGTTTAAAATTTTTGATAGAGAAGATAAGAACCTAAATTTAGGTTTGTATGATTTGAAGGATGCGCTTGAGATATTCATAAAGCTTGCAGAAGGTATTGAGGCAATACATAAAGAAAATTTAATACATAGGGATATAAAGCCATCAAATATCATTATTTCAGAAAAGGATCCTATCATACTCGATTTTGGCATTGCTGAATTTTCAGATAAAATAGAATGGGATGGCGTTGGAACACCTGACTATCTTCCGCCAGAAGCCCAAGCAGGAAAGTATGGTCAATTTACTGACATATATGCCTTTGGGGTAACAATCTATGAATTTCTTACAGGTAAGAAACCGGATGAAAAGCCACCTGAGCTTTCAGAAAAATATCCTCAAAAATTGAGAGATCTCATAAAAAATATGTGTGATAGTAATTGTGGTAAAAGACCTAAAATCGAGGATGTCAAAGAAACCCTCAAAGAAATTTATAAATCAATATGTGGAGAAGAATTTACGGATAGGTCACAAGATGAAGATCAAACAAGAATAGTAACATAATTTTAATGGCAAAAACAATTATTTAAAATGGTAGAAAATAACGATTATGAGGAGTCAGAGCTTGAAGAAATTAAAGAAATAATTACAAGTGTTATTTTTTATTATCTTTATGAGAAATATTATATTATTGATGTTTTAAATGATATAAACACGAATAAGGAGAAAAGCACATATTTTAATGATATTATAAATGGTATAAAAAGCAAAATTGAAGAAAAGATTGAAGAAGAGCAACTGGATGTTGATTTTGAAAAAATTAAAGGTCAAATAGAAGACTACGTATTGAAATATTGCGAGATAGCTGCAGAAAAAGGAATTGATGAAGCAAATAAACTTGAATTCCCTTTGGGAAAACCAGGAGAGGGAGCAGGGCCTGAGCTTAAAAAAGAAATTAAAAATATAATTATAAATGTTACAACCAAAGAAGCTTATAAAAAAGGAACTTCTACAGTTTTCAATGATATAAAAAATAATAAGAAGAAAAGCGGGTATTTTAAAGAAATTATAAATATTATAACAAATTTGATAAAAGATGAAATTCCAAATGAACGGTTCGAAGAGATTAAAGAACAAATAGAAGACTACGTATTGAAATATTGCGAGATAGCTGCAGATCCTAATAGAGGAATTAATGAAGCAAATAACCTTGAATTCCCTTTGGGAAAACCAGGAGAGGGAGCAGGGCCCTCCAAACCAGGAGAGGGAGAAAGTAGGACAATTCTTTGCCCGCAATGTCTTGTGAAAAATGCAAGATATAGTTTTATATTGAAAGGTAGAAAAGTGAGAATAAGATGCGAATGTGGCTATGATAAAATATGGGATGTAGAAGATTTTTATGAATGGAAAAATGAAGTTAAGCAAATTATAGAAAAAAGAAATAACCTAAACAAAAATCTTGCTAAAACTGAAATTGATGAGAAAATTAAGGAGCTCAGGGGTAAGCATAGATGGTGGAGCAAGAAAAAATTGGAGGATGAAGCAAGAAAACAGATAATTAATGAAACACTCGCAGATGTGAAACCTTCTACAAGAGAAAAAATACTCAAATTACATAGGTTGACATCTCTGCCAGGCTTACCTGAGGCATGGCATATAACAAAAAATATTGTAGAATCTTTGACGCTCATAATCATCGGCCTGATTATATCTACCTTGCTTGGCAATTTTTGGTTTATACTTGCATTCCTTTGTTGGGGCATTTCTGTGAATATGCCTGAGCCTCAAAACATAGGTGCTGTGAAAGAAAAAATGGAAAAGATACGGGGAGAATACCAAACCAGAATGGAAGAAGCCAAAACAGAAGAGGAGAGGGCAGATATTGCCCAGCAGATGAGGGCAGAGATTGAAGTTGAAAAAATCATAGGAGAAATAGGATTACGTAACATGGTTGGTATTGGGATATTAAGCAAACAATTTTTAAGAGCACTTGGGGCATTCTTCCTTGGACTGGCATTCCTGTTATTTGGTGCTCCGCTAGCACCAATTATAGGTCTTATCATACTTTTTGCATCATACTTTTTGATAGGCGGCTATAGGACAGCTCAAACTGAAAAAAAGGAAGGAGGTATTACCTGATGTCAAATGGTGGCTATACACCAACAGAGTATATGCAGGCATGGGTTAGGGCAATCTTCAGCGTGGTTATAGCCTTGGCCATAATCCTTATATTTCATAATCTTTTCTTAGGTTTGCTTGCACTAACCTTTTTCTTTTTCATCCCTGTTCAAGACATAGAAGTAGAAAATTCTCTAAATGGAGGTATATTCGCTTGTCTTATGATGATAATTCTTATGCTTGCATTCGTAAATAAAGAGATATTTGGACTTGGACTTGATTTTGGAGTAGAATTTTCCCGTTTTGCTTTTGTGCCTATTGGGCTTTTTGTACTTGCAGGATTTGTCAGGGCTGCGATTATATTCGCTGCTCCAAGGGGTGGTCGATGGGCAGCAGCCGAGTTTGAAATGTTTGCAAACCTTGCCATGATAGGCACAGTAGCCCTTCTTATAATCGTTTTACAGGCATGGAAATGGAATACTTCAACAATCATATTCACAGGCATATGGCTATTTGCATATCTTGCAGGCTCAACAGGTGATCTGATGTCAAGACAACAGATGGGTGCTATTTTAATGACAATCTCCTTTGCTATATTCTCTCTTGGTGTTGGCACACAGCTCGTAGGCACTGCCATGTTCGGTGAATGGTGGCCTACGGTTTATCAATTTGGACAATCTGTATTTAGTCCGCTCGGTCAGATGTGGTCTGAGCTGACAGGCACATTCGGGCTCGGCTTTCAGATACTCACAAACCCTGTCGGCTTTGCACAGAGCATGATGAATGGCACGTATGCCACAGACCCACTCTCAGGGTTAAGAGGGGCATATGGCGTTGAGATTGTCGATTTCAGAACAACACCCATATTTCCATATCAACCCTTCAATATCATTGTACAGCTAAAGAATCAGGGCGCGTTCGATGCAAAGGATATCACATTTAACATAGGTCTTGGCAAAGAGGCACCACCAGAATTTACAATTGATAAATTGGGTCTTGACAAAAACTCTTCAACCATTTCGGGCATGGCAAGGCTTGATGTGCAGCAGATGATGTTCACAGGCAAAATCACATGTGAGACGATAAATGAGGTTAGAGGTAAGATAAGGATAGGTGGTCTCAGAGAGTACATTATTCCGCTAAAAGGTACTGTCAGTTACAGTTATTCAATCGAATCAACCCTTGACATACAATTCCTATCCAGCGCAGAATGGGAAAGGCTTGTTAAACAAGGCCAGATTATAACACAGACAAAGAAGCCGTCAACATTTACAAATGCACCTGTTCGGCTGAATATAGACAGCATGGAGCAACCGATAAAAGAAGGCACGCAATTCTATATTGGCATTGCACTCACATCAGCGCAGGGCGAGGATAGTAGCATATCAAATGCCAGAGTTCAGTTGGAGATACCATTTAATATAACCAAAAAAATAAGCTGCAGCACGCCTCCATCATCCCAACAACCTTCCCAACAAAGCACAATATTAACTTGGGAGCCTAGCAATTGGTCAGCAACAGGCGTTGTTTACTGCCTTTTTGATGGGCTTACAGCAACAGCTATTGGCACAAGCAAGACATTCACGATAAAGGCACATGCAAACTATACTTTTACCAAATCAAAGGCATATCCTGCAAAAATAGAATTTGGCGGTGGATGCTGTGATGCTAAAGATTGTCCTGATCCAGAAGCCTATATCTGTAAAAGAAAAGAAGGAGAAATAGGTGCATGCGTGCCAAAACAGGCTTAGACCAACACACCAAGCCTTATAGTATCTCTAAGCCCTGGTGCAAGCCCTAAAATCAGTATCACAAGTTTGAGGAATGTCCTAAATTGTCCCTTCTCTGTCCATCTATCTATCGCAATCAGCACAGGAATGAGCACAAAGAATTTTATCAGAAAGAATGCATATGGGCTTATCGTCATCACAACCCTTGGTAGTACATGTTGCTCAAGATAGCCAAAAAGCACAACTGCGGTGACGGTTGCCGTTGCATCGAGCGAATGTGCACAAAGTATGCATACATTGGCCTTTGTAAAATATTTTGGCATCACTTTAGCCCAGGCAAGCCATAGCCCTGACCATATGCCTGTGACAGTAAGAACGATCGCTGGCGGGACAAAGAAGAAGCGTGGTATAAAGAGGATATTGATGGCACAGAACACAGAACCGAGTACGAGCATAGCCTTCCAGTATGAAATACCAGCCCTCTGTTGTAGAATTAGGCTGATAAGCAGGCAGGCAAGTGCAAGGCCAAATGTTAGCAGGTATGAGCCAGGTGTTACCCATATCGGGCTTGAAAATATACCATCTATTAGGCCAGCACTCGCAGCATCCTTCAGCACACGGGCTGTTGCAGCCCACAGCACAAACGGCATGAGAGCAGCACAGAAGTAGACATCGATTTTTATCTTTAGTTTTATTAAAAGCCTGTACACAAGCCATGCACCAATCACGAGCAGAATCCCATAAACAAATGTATTTATCGGATTAAACCAGCCATTTCTCAATATCGGCTCGATAAACCATTCGTAAAACATAATAAATTTTTGCTTTTAAATTAAATATGAGAGAATTTGAGCTGCAATCAGGACTTTATGATGAACAGCCGGTGATTGAAGAAAAATATCTCAAAAAATACTATCACAAGGTTAAGGACAAGCTTGATGATTTCTTTAAAAGGCATATTGGCAGACAGCCATATCTCGGAAGGATAAAAATCAAGCTCTGCAAACTCCCAACATATCTATACAAGGTAGGCAACAAAATAGGTATAAGTAAGATATTTGGTGCATATGAGCCATCAAGCAATTCTGTGTATATAGACCCTGTATGTCTACCAGAGTTAAATGATCCTGAACGTGCATATCTCAAAAAATATTTCAGGATACCAAGCGCAGAGCGAACGCTTGCTGAAGAGCTTGTGCATGCAGACCAGACAAACAGTGGCATCATCTCAAAAAGTATATATAAATACGGTAAAAGGGCCCGTGAATACATTGAGGGGGCAGCAGCGCACATTGCAGATATGATATATGGTTATACAGATGCATACAAAAGTTGGAAGGAAAGGTTTCGCAGGGCTATGGGCAGTTTAGGACTAAGAAAGGCATATTATCTATAACATAAATTTCAGCTTTTTGTGCTCTAAAGAGCCCTGCAGGTGGTTTCTGCTCCACCGCTCAGCTTGCAAAGCCCACCTTAACAGACCGACCAAAGTGGGCAACAGCTATCCTGAAGCGGTAGCTCTAAAGAGCTCTGCAGGTGGTTTCTGCTCCACCGCTCTTTGCATGAAGCGGTAGCTCTAAAGAGC
>JAVZYR010000017.1:0-12590 GCA_038999435.1 Candidatus Aenigmatarchaeota archaeon
CTGTTGCAGTATCACCAGGCTTTACACCACATGATACTTGTGCATATTCTGCTGTCTCTTTATTTTTTTGCGATATTTCATCATACTGTTGCTTTGTGCAATTGCACTTATCACTCTTATCCTTATTCTCTGGATAGTATATTATTATATCAGCCCATGGGGTTAGTAGGTTTTTAACAGCATCTTGAGGGCCCTGGCCAGGCGAGGATAGACAACCAACAGCAAATGAATGAGTTACGATAGATCCAGCCTCTGCACCAGGAGAACCTAATGGTGGTACAGAAAAATCTACAGTGCTTGCTGTTGATATTATGCTAAGATCAGAGTCTTTGTGCAGTATAACAGGGTTCGCACAAGCTTCTGGAGGGACTCTTGCCTCCACTCTTATCTGTGTATAGATACATGTTCCTGTGAAATTTACTGAAGCACATGTCGCGTATGGTGGTGTCACAACTGCGCCCTGTGGATGTATCCAATCTCTTACCAAAATCCTCATGCTTACTCCCATGCCTCCCATACCACCTGTCATATTGCCAAAGAGATTTACCATGCCTGTACCAAATTTGCCAAACGTGCTTGCCAAATCCGCTCCTGACTTGGCTGCTGCACCCATCAAATTCTGTATGTTGCCAAAAACTGTATTCATGTTAGACATGCCATCCCTTATACATATTATCATTTTCTCAAAGCAGCCCTGTTCATTGCCCTTACACATACCTGTGTCCATCATATGTTGATGCATTGCCAAACACATATCCATCTGTATTCTCGCCATATGCAACTGTATAATCTGAAGTTCTGCCATGCGTATGTTTATCATGAATTCGCAATACTTTCCTGGCATACTCATAAGTAGTTGACCAAGCTCTGCTGCCGTGCCTACGAAAAACTTTGCCATTTTAATATTACCTTTTAGTGCAGCATATCCTCCAATACCCAATCCACTTAATGTCATAATAATTGAAAACCAAAGTGCAGCTTCCATCATTTTTATGCATTGGTCAATCAGGTCCTCCATCTTATCTGCTATGTCCATTGCCTTGTCAAGCTCTCTCTGCAACTGTTCAATCGAATCATTTATGATGTCACTTATTGTCCTCACTGATTGATGTGTGACAATATCAGGCAAGCGGGCACTGAGATTCATAATCCGCACTACATTTCCATCTCTATAGCTGAGATAAATCATCATAGAATTTGGCTTGTATGTGTATGTCCAGCCCTGTGAGCATTCGGGTATTGTATTTAATCTTATCGTGCAGTTTACACTGCCTGTTATCTGGTCAAGTAGCTCACAACCTGCAAACTCGGCATTGCTGCCATTTATTGTGAATGCATACGAATTTAGTTGAAATTCACTTGGTGGGTTGGCAATGTGTGCACGCACATTCACATCCTGTGTAATCTCACACGAATCAAATCTAACTGTTGTTGTTGGGCTATCAATCACAAGCGACATATTGCTCAAATCCCTGCACTCACCTGTGCTCATAGGATCATTCGGGTTCCAATCACAGTACTGGCCCTCAGGACAGCCCTCATCAAGACACGTTGCCTGTATTGTTATCGGGTCTATCGGTACAGAAAACTGTTTGCTCAGCATACTATTGCCATTTGCAAATCCTATCTTTATCTCAAGGCTAACAGGATTTAGCACATAATAGCTTGAACCTGTAAACTTCTTTATTCCTGGCATACCCTCAACACAGCCCTGTCCAGCAGGTATTGTTACAATGCATCTGTCAGTTTGGCCTGTGACAGGCATGCAATTAACAGGCCACCCCATACCTGCACCTGCTATTGCAAATATCACCTCCTCAACAGTATGGTTTGATGGGCCCGAAACCCTGATTGTAATGTTCAAGTTATGGTCAATGCCACATCTCTTCAGCACAAACCCAGGACTTACCGAGACAATGCTGATATTTATATCAGATAGTGCCTTGCATTGCTCGGTTGAATATGGGTCACAATATTGGCCTTGTCCTGTACATGGACAGTCAAGACAGCATGTTGCAGGGCTCTCGCCAGTTGCTACATCGCAGTATCCATTGCCACAACTAGCAGCAGGTATTGTGACATCAGGCAGCCTTGCAGACAGTTCTTGTGTTATACTCTGCGCACCATCAAGATATGTGATGGTGAAGTTAAGGTTATTATTTCTTATAATGTACATCTTGTTTGGATTGTATGGCTCAATCTTAAATGGCATCTGGCAGAAATATTTTCCTCCATCAAGCGGTTGACAGTCAAGGGATTGACTTGCACCCTCCATGTAGCCTGTATCCCAGGTTATATTTCCAAGCGAGCATACAGCAGATTCGAGTGTCATGCGTCCAGGCGCATTTAGCACGGTTGCTGTTATGTTTAGGAAATTGTCAATGTTTGGATTGTATCTATAAAATGATGTAAAGGATGTGATGGTAAGCGAAATTGCTGCCTTTGGCTTGCACTCCTTTGCAACAGAATCACAATAAAGCCCTTCAGGACATGCACAGTCATAGCCTATCTGTATGCTATTGAAGCTTGTATTCAAAGTCTGGCTAATCGAATTCCTGCCGTTCATGTAAATGATTGTCAGCTCAAGCTCGCCAGGGCCTGTATTATAGAAATCACGACCACATTTTGGAAATCCTTCTATACCCACATCGCAATTATAACTTCCTGCAACAGACAGGCTGCATGTGATAGGCCTTCTTATGCCACCAAGTATGAGTGAGCCTGTTGCTGTCTGCTGAAGGCTAAGTGGTGCATTTGGTATGCTCACCCTCAATGGCACTGTTGGTGCTGCGCACTGTGTAACAGCAGTTGTTGGTGGTGAGACCTGAATCTGTGATGGTGTATCCTTGCACTGTGCAGGGCCTGTTTGTGGTGCATCGCAGTACTGTGCACCAATACATCCACAGTCAAGACAGCATGTTGCAGGGCTCTCGCCAAGGTCAGATTCACAGAAGCCATTACCGCATGTAAATTCAGGATTTCTGTTCAGCGTTATTGGATTGTTTATGCCAGAGCTTGTATTTGCAAATATGAGATGGAATTCCTTTGCAATCGTTGAAATCTCATTACCTGAAACTGATGCAGCAGAAAGGCCTACACCTCCATCCATTTGCATAGCATCCCCACCAACAGAATATAGCCGGTTTGCATCATAGAAAACAACCTTTTCAACCCATGTGAATGGTATGAGCTGGTTTGCCTCTATGTAAAACTTTATTGCACCGACAAGCTCAGGGCTCTTTGCATACACATCAACCCTGTTTAGGTCAAAATTCAGCACATTAAAGCCTGTCCTTGATGTCCTTTCAATGCGATACCATGCACCTGTCCACACAATCCTGCCATCCTTTAGCTTTGCAAGGATGAGCAGATTTGCAGCAGAACTCCATTGTGGGCCTGTCTTGTACGATATATCATCCCATGGCAGCTCTATGCTTGCAAATTCCATGTAAGTATCAGGGCTGACCTGTTGTACACATTCTGTTGGGCCAAGGTCCTTACATTTGTATATCAGCACCCTTTCAATTGCCTTTGCAAGAGAGGCAGAGGATATTGCAACCTTTACCCTTGCATTCCTTGCATTTGGGCCATCCCATAAAACGCTTACATCCCTGTCTACAATTCGACCTGCATCGATCTCTGTCTGCTGCACAACTTGTCCGCCTGATATGATGTTTATTTGGGTTGCACTGACAAAAGGTAGATTGAATATTAACCAAATCACTGCTATTACACCAAATTCGAGCAATGCCCTTTTCATACCACCTTTACCTCAACCTCATCCCAGCTGACTGTACATGCCTTGATGTCCTGTGGGGCTGTTGTAACAGCAGAGATGCCACATTTTTCGTATAGTTTTGAAATCATCAATGCAGCGCTTGAATGCTCAGATGCATTTTGAGGCCATATCATGCTGTAAGGCGCATATATCCACAGCTCTTGCGCATCCTTTGGTATGTTTATATTCCATCCAACCCCTCCTTTCAGCAATCCTCCTTCTTGCGTATTTATCCAAACATCCCAATTTCCAGATGTAGCCTTTATCTGTGATGTAAAGCTCTTTATGTAATACATATTTTGTAAATAATTTATTCTACCTATAGGTGCAAGTGCGAGTAGTACGCCAACATTTTCATGCCCCTCACCAAGCCTGTAAAGCCCGGTTGGATATATTGCATACTGCTTGCTTGCCGTCAAGTTCTGCACATTCAACTCATAAACATGCACATTTATTGTTTTGAGCTTTCTCAGTGTGATATTCTTTTCAATCAACTCGCTTGATTGTACCCCTTCGCTGTACGGTTCATAGCCCTGTCGATAGACATTTATCCATCCTACACCACACGGTGCAATACCATACCACCTTCCGTTGCTATCTGTTTGGCCAATTGGGCAACCCATAAAGCTTAGATAGACATCTGAAAGGGAATTTCCATCCTCATCCTTTACATTCACACTTGATATACAGCTTGCAGTCTCGCATATCTCCTGCTGTGCCTCACTGACATATCCCTCAGCACCCCATTCAGCAGGGAGATTATCTTTTATGTAAACATCAACAGCAAATCTGAAGTGCCTTCCTGTGATTGTATCCTTTACATCAACCACAACAGGATAGCGCACCATATAGCTGACATTCACAAAATCAGGAATACACATCCCGAACAGGCCTGGCCTGGAAAATGCTACAATCGGATTTGGCCTGAATTGGAAATTCATTGATGAAAGGGCAAAATCATCAGGGAGATGAAAGCTAACATCAATGTCAGAGTAGTCCTTTCCATCCAGCTGTACAAGGCTATATTTTGGATATGCAGATCTTGTCATTGTATTTGTTGGTGCTTTGCCTGGCATGTATATACCAGCAAGCGTTGCTTTTATTGCCTCCTCTGCAGCAGGCCTTATATCATACCATGATCTAAAAATAATTTCACATTCCATTGGCACAACATACAGCGGTACCTTTTTCACGCCATTCTCAACAGGTGAGAGGGCTATTGTTGATAATGTAGCATACTCAAAGAATCTGCTATCTTTTTCCCATTCAACAAAACGCTTTGCAAATTCGTATATCTCGCCAAGCTTTGTATCATAGCTAACCTCATAAGGCTGGGGAACTGGCTTGTCGTTAACAGTTGTTGGCATCGTTACCTGCACATCAATCCTGTTTGGACCAATCTTTACATCTGAAATCAGTGGCTCTCCTAATGTGATGTTCTTTCCTGTCTCATTGATCAATATCTCCTCAAACTCTGCCTTGTATGTTTTTATCCAATTTGAAAGACTGGCTATAATGGATGCCTTGAGCTCAGGATATCTTGTTTGGCCTGATGCCAGCCAATACGGCACAAGGTCGTTCAAAAACAACACAGAACCACCATACGGTCGCTCTGTATACCCACCATACTTTGTTACATTCTCCATTATCTGCTCAAGCCCTTCTTTAATAAATTGTTTAACAGACAACTTGACCGCCTCAACCTCTGTTGGCGGTGCAGGTGGACCACCTATTAGGCCTGATTGAAATGCATAGAATATCACAACAACTGCAACTATAACGATAGCAAGAATGAAGATTATCTCTACCTGCCCTTTGACCATAATTTAATTTGGCTACACATTTTTATATAGCTATTTTTCTGCCCTCTTTGTGATAGCAAGCGTGACAGATATGCCACTTGTGCCTGAAACAGGTATGAATTGATGCGCCACTGTCACAGGCAACCTGCAACCTGTCCTGCTCTTTCCTATGTAGCATTCATACCATTTAAGAAGCCTATCGCTACTGCTGACGTTCACATATATAAAATCTTGTATACCTGCAAATCCAACAGGCCTTGCTGCAAGAAAATATTCATAGCCAGGCTTTAACCCTGCATATGTCTGCAGAGATTCATTGAGCCTTTTGACCGCAAGCACATCACATGAGAACTGTGGTGATGCAGAGCGACATACATAACCTGCTTTTGTCCAATAACAGCCGATAAGATCTGAGACATACCTACAGCTTTTGTCCATCCAACATTCAGGGCATTCAGGGCCTGCGCCACCTGACCTGATGATGGCTGTCAGCATCTCATGGGCATAAAGCTCCTCATATTCTGTTATGGTTATTGTCTGGGCAAAATAGAGAAGGAATATTGCCATGCCAATGAATATCATGACAGTGATAATCATTAGAATCAATGTTGTCTGACCTCTTACATACATATCTGTAGTTTTCTTTTCGCAAGCGTTTTCTTTTTCTAAAAGAAAAGGCTTTTGATAGGGAATTGTAGTTTTCTTTTCGCAAGCGTTTTCTTTTTCTAAAAGAAAAGGCTTAGCCATACCATCTCACCTCTATCGTGCCCAGCTCTATAATTGGATGTATGCCATATGTTGTGACCTGTCCTGCAGGCCAGTATATACCTGCTGGAAAAACATAACCGGTATAGTTGCCTTGTCTTTGACATATAATCCATTGACTGCAACTTGGCCAATTCTGTTCTGTGCAGTTTACAGGGTCTTTGCCTATGACTGATATAACAAGAGACCATCCTTTACCAAATATCTTTTCAAGTTCAGCACATTGTCCTTGAAGGGCAAGAAGTTTTCCTGTATCGTATATACTCGGCTCCTTTACAAAGATTGGAGATGTTGAGACAAGCTTTAGTGTATTTAAGATATGCTGAGATTCTGTCTTTGCCTTTTCGAGCCTCATCTGGCTTGCCTGCCATCCTGCGAGAAATAGTATAACAACAACGAGCACAACCATTATGAGGAATGTCATGAATATGTATTCCATCAACTCTGCCTGTCCGAGCATTTTCTTGCTCATTCCCTCACCTCACAACCAAGCATAAGCAGGTTTTCATATATGCTTTTTGAATGTTCCAAAAGAGCAAAAGTGGGATATGTTGATATGTAAGTTAGATTTGATTTAAAATTGTTTAACTCTCTAACACATTTTGCAACATCAGCAGTGCTGCTTATCCTTCCTTGACTGATAAGGTTTTGGATGTATGTAGAAATCCTTTCTGCCCTCCTTGCTGATGAGTTTGCAGCAATGCTTACATGGAGATTGAAAAAGTATTGTTTGGCATCATAAAGCCTTGGTGAAAGAGGGCCCCAGAAATCATCATGGTTTGCACCAAGCGTAATGGCAAGAATGTCAAGTCCATCAGCCCATGATATGCTTTGATTTGAGATGTATGCAATGCCCTGTGGATGTATGCAAAGGCCATACTGCTGATATGACTGGTCACAGTTATTTGAAATTGTTATCAGTGCCTGATTTTTGCCTGGCTTCAAAAGGCATTTGTTTGCATTTGCCTTTATCGAGAACCATGAAAGGCTTTTTGGTTCATCGATATCTGCACCATCACAGTTTGCATATTTTGTTGTATTGCCTGGCAAGTATGGCTCAATCTTTCTGAACAAATCGCCTGATGTTTGGTCATTGATTATGAAAAGAAAATCCTTAGGCACACCAACCACAAACCAGAATTCGTACCAGCCCCAATCTATGCCCTTTCTCTCAAGCCAGAGCTCCTGTCCTGGTCTTATGAGCGCAGGCACAGGCATCTCCCAATCTCCAAGTTCTGTTGTAATTACAGGTCTGTTATCAGGCTTAAGCGTTATGACTGTAAAATTCAACCCTGTCTTTTTAAACTCATCAAATGTCTGTGGGTCATTGTAGGTATAGACATGCTGAAGGGTTTGGCTAAAGCTGCGCAGGGCCTGTGCCTGCATAGATGCGCTCTGTATACCGATGTATGTTGTGAGGTATGATGTGATGAAGTAGAGGATAAAGAATGATATGATGAGCCCAAATATGATTCTAAAAAGCTGAAAGATGGATATCATTATTAATATTGTTTTGTTAATTATTCAAACTGCTATCAGTACATACTGTCCTGCATTTACGAGCCATGCCTGTCTGCTTCCTGTTGTACAGAAATTATTTTGCTCTGGCCTAAGATATGCAATTTTATATCCCTCCCAGTCTCCTGGTCCAAGATATATCCACACATTCGAGCGATAATATTCGCTGTACTGGTCCTGTGTCAGGTTTATCATCAAGGGCTCTGGAGGCCAGTTCTTCCATGTTGCAGCACCCCAGCTTGATGCATTTGGAAAATCAGGGTCAATGAAGCAGAGCTTTGCACCTGCTGGTAATACAATCTGTATCTGCTTTTGACTTCCTTTTGATTGTTGAAAAACCCATCCAACCTCTTTTTCTATATTCTTTACCTCATTGTACACCTGAGCCCGCTTACCAAACCCAAGTATGTCTGATATGGGACCTATTCCAAAGGCGAGTATTGAACCTATGAGTATCACTGCAATCAGGAATGCAAAAACCATCTCAGCTGATATCTGCGGCATTATTTAACTTCTAATTGAAAGTATCGTACAGTACCGCCCCACATGTTATCAGCACCTGGTTTGCATGTCTCCCATGTGAGTGCTTGGCCAACTATTTTATCATAACATGCTGTTATCCTAAGTGTATAGATTCCTGGTATAGCACCACTTGGAAGGTTTATATAGATTGGAATGGGGTTGTCTATATTTTTAAACATGGGTGCAATAGGTGTTGGTACTTTAACCCAATCTATCCAGCTTTGAACAGTAGCACTAGTCACCCCTGTTGGTTGTTGAACGACATCAACATTTATAACAAAATTATGTTGTTTACGGTCTTCTGCATCATTTAAAATTCCAACACCAATAAATAACTTTTTGCCTGAGGTTGTAGTATAGCTTTTTGGTGATATATCGAAATTTCCGGATGCTCCGGTTTGAAATGACTCTGTTAAATCTGAGAGGGCAGTTTGTCGCATTTGTCCTGTGAGATCCTCTATTCCTGTAAACATCCCTCGCAACCAGCTCAGAACAAGGCTCAGCATTACAACTGCAATCACTATCACAACAATAAAACCAATAGACATCTCTACTGCACCACGTAATTGTGCCATAATAATAATTTTCTGAAGTTATTTAAATATCAATTTTTCGTTAACGTTTTTCTTTTCTAAAGAAAAAGGTTATGATAAATCAATTGTAGTTTCTTTTTCGTTAACGTTTTTCTTTTCTAAAGAAAAAGGTTATGGCCAGCTCCACTTAGCTGTGCTTGTTGCCCTTGTGCTGAAAAGCGTGATGTTGACATTTAAATTCGAACAATCTCCATCCTGTCGAATTTGAAAATACATGCTTGGTATTTCCTGTCTGGCAAGCCATGCACCAAGTTGTGCCAATTTTTTGTCATTGCATGCAGAAAATGTCTGATTGTAGAGCCTCTTGATCTGAAGCATATAGTAGCCCTCATCCCTTGTAAATGGCTGAGAAAGGTCGAGGGTAGATTGTGTGATGTATGTATAGATTGAAAATATGAAACCGCATATCAGAATCATTGTGAGCAGAAACATCTGACCTTTCATGGCACTAATTTCTCAGGTGTTCTTGGGAATAATATTGCCTCCTTAATATTTTCAAGCCCTATGATCTGTTGCACAAATCTGTCTGCTCCAAGCCCAAAACCGCCATGTGGAGGCATACCAAACCTAAATGCCTCAAGATAGAATGTGAAGCTTTCTGGGTTTAGCCCTTTTTCCTTCATCACAGCCACAAGCTTTTCATATCTATGTTCTCTTTGCCCACCTGACGCCAACTCCATACCCCTATAATCAAGGTCAAATCCCCTGCTATACTTTCCTTCCATCATGATATAGAATGGCTTAAGCTTGGCAGGATATCTCTTTATGAAATACCATTCAGTGCCTTTTTTTGCAAGCATCTCTCCGAGCATCTTTTCTTGTGGGTCAGAGAGGTCATCGCCCCATTCTATCTTTTCCCCTGCCTTTTGTAGCATGCCAATCACATCATCGTATGTAAACCTTTTGAATGGCAACTCAGGTATATTCAATTTTCTTTCAAACATACCAAGCTCAACTTTGCATGCCTTTTTTATCCCTTTAAGTGTGTGCACAATCATTTGTTCAATAACACTTAGCACATCTTCCTCAGATTCTATCCAAGCTATCTCTGCATCGACAGAAAGGAATTCAGAAACATGTCTCCTTGTGTGAAATAGCTCAGCACGGAATGCAGGACCTATCTCATACACCTTGTCAAGTGTTGATGCCATGAGTATCTGTTTATAGAGTTGAGGTGATTGGCGCAGAAATGCCTCTTTTTCATAGTATATGATTGGAAATATCGTTGCACCACCTTCTGCACCTGCTGCCTGTATGACAGGTGTTTGTACCTCAACAAAGTCATTGTCCTCAAACCATTCTCGCATAAATGCCAGTGCCTTATCCCTTATCCTGAATATTGCCTGTATTTTCGGATTTCTCATATCAAGGAATCTGTAATCAAACCTCTTTTCAATTCCAGTTGCAATCTTATCTGTCAGTTCAATGGGAAGTGGCACAGCTGCCTTTGATACAATCTCTATCCTTTCAGGTATGACCTCGAGCCCGCCAGGTGCCTGTGTTGACTTCACAACCTTTCCCTCAACCTCAACGCAGTCCTGCCTAGTCAGCTTCCCTATTGCATTTACAATCTCTGGCTTAGCCACACCTTTCTTTGCAGTTATCTGAATCATGCCTTCCCTGTCGCGCAAGAGGAAAAATTTTATATTCCCAAGGTCTCTTATAAGCCATACCCATCCTTTGAGCAGAACATGTTGTCCTGCTGCTATCTCATGGCTATAACTCCTTTTGATTGCCATAAAAATTATTTGGCAGACAAAATAAAAAATCAAGCATTTAAATTAGTTAAACATTTTTAACATATGGAGTTTCAAAGAAGGCTTCCTGCAGTATACAGACAGATTGATAGTATAAGACAGAATGATATAAGGGTTTGCATTCTTGGCATGGTCGTTGATGCAAAGGCAGGCCGACTTGTGTTAGATGATGGGAGTGGAAAGGTGATTGTGAGCAGTGAAGAGGAAATAAATATCGGCTCGCGTGTAAGGATTTTTGGTCGTGTAATACCTACAGATGAAGGTGTTGAGATTTCAGCAGAGCTCATACAGAATATCGAAGGCCTTGATATCGAGCTTTGGAAAAAGGCCAAAGAAATGGAGGTGAGATTGGGTGTTTAGGGCAGTTTTGTCAGAAACAGAGCTGTTGAGGAGTACGATACCAATCATAGCAGAGATTATAGATGAGGCAATACTGAAATTTGACAGCAATGGCCTCTCGATATGCGCACCAGATAGAACAATGGTTGCAGTTGTTGATTTCAGACTTCTATCATCAGCCTTTGAGGAATGGAAGGTTGACACACCAACTGAGATTGGGCTGAATATGGAAAATTTGGCAACAGTGCTAAAGAGGGCAAAAGTGGGTGACAAGATCGTTCTTGAGATGAGCAAGGCAAAGTTTAAGATAAGGTTTGAGGGAACATCTGTACGCATTTTTGAACTTCCAATCATTGATGTACGGCTTGAGAATCCTCCTGTTGACCAATTAAAATTTTCAGGAAAGGTTGAACTTAGCTCGTCAGTACTTGAAGAGGGCATAGCCGATGCTGATGTTGTGTCCGATTCGATATTTTTCGAGGCTGAGAATGATGAATTCAGAATGGCTGCAAGAGGTGATATAAGTACAACACAGCTTGAACTAAAAACAGGTCAGCCAAACCTGCTTTCTATACAGACAAAAGGGCATATAAGGGCACAGTATGCTCTCGATTATCTGAAAAAGATGATAAAGGTTGCAAGGCTCTGTCCACAGGCAACGCTGGAGTTTGGTCAGGACTATCCAATGAGATTAGCATTTTCTATTCTTGACAAGATGTCTCTAAGTTTTATTCTCGCACCTCGCATCTCAGAATGAGGCTTTTGTATGTTCTAAAAAGATATGCAGGCAAAATAGAGATTGGACAGCCTTTCAAAACGCTGATCAAATGCATAATATCTCAGAGAACAAGAGAGGAGACGACAGAAAAGGCAGCAAAGAGGCTTTTTGCTATTGCATCAAGCCCATCTGAGATTGCAAGGCTTGATGTCAAAAGAATAGAAAAAGCAATAAAGCCGTGCGGTTTTTACAAACAAAAGGCAAAAAGGATAAAAGAGATTGCAAGGATTATTGCCAAACGATATGGCGGGCATGTTCCAAAGGATAGAAAGACCCTTCTCTCATTGCCTGGGGTTGGATGGAAGACATCTGCTGTTGTGCTTGCATATGGCCATGGCATACCTATAATTGCAGTTGATACACACACAGCAAGGATTGCAAAAAGGCTTGGTTTAGCTGAAAGCAATGCTGGTGTTGAAGAGGTGAGAAAGGCGCTTGAGGTGAGATTCAAAAAGAGTGATTGGAAATGGGTAAACATTGGCATGGTCAATTTTGGCCGGGCTGTATGTCTTCCGAGAAGGCCAAAATGCCAGGCATGTCCTTTAAGAAGTATTTGCAAATTTTATAATGATAGACGTACACTGCCATCTTGAGCAGCATGACTATGACAAGGATAGAGATGAGGTTATATCTAAATGTAAAAAGGCAGGTCTGGCTGCTATTATCACATGCTGCGCACATCCAAGCGATTTTGATTTGAGCATCGAGCTTGTAAAAAAATATCGCGGTTTTATTTTT
>JAVZYR010000018.1:0-11872 GCA_038999435.1 Candidatus Aenigmatarchaeota archaeon
TAGGAGAAGCGTGCCCGCGAGCGCTTTCTTCTTGAAAGAAAGGGCTCATTCGAACCTGCGAAGGCAATGCTTGCAATCCGCGAAGCCGCGGATTGTACTAAGCCACACGGCCCTGAACCGTGCCCCTTTGACCACTCGGGCACCCCCGCATAACTATTTTTGATTTAATAAAAATAAGTGCGGGGGGTAGGATTCTCTCTGGAAACCCTCAAGGTTTCCAGCCATCCGGGAGCTGTTTCGTTTCGCTCACAACGCTTCCGGAAGCGGTAAGCTCCCTCACAAAGTCAGACATCATTCAGAGCATTTATGCTCGGTGCGCGTCTGGCTTTGTGTTTCCGCGAGCGCTTTCTTCTTGAAAGAAAGGGCTCATTCGAACCTACGAAGGCAATGCTCACATTTCGCGATATTGCGAAACGTGCTAAGCCACACGGTCCTAAGCCGTGCCCCTTTGACCACTCGGGCACCCCCGCTACGCCCCGGCCGGGATTTTCTTACCAAAGCGCATTTGAACCCGGGTCTCCGGCTCTCTTCTTTCATTGCAAAGGCTCAAACCTTTCGAAAACGAAAGGCCGGTATACTTGACCGGACTATACTACCGGGGCATGGGTCCGGCCGGATTTTCGAAATTCTCGAACCGGCGATTTCCGCGACGTCAACGCGGCGTCTTAACCATTTTGCAGGAATGTTCTTCTTTCCGCGAGCGCTTTCTTCTTGAAAGAAAGGGCTCTAGACCACGGACCCATATTTATTATTGTTTTTTCTTTTAATGGGCCTGCCCGGAATTGAACCGGGTTCTCTGCTGTGTGAAAGCAGCGTCCTGCCTTTAGACTACAGGCCCTCGCCAGGGGCAGGATTCTCTCTGGAAACCCTCAAGGTTTCCAGCCATCCGGGAGCTGTTCCGCTTCGCTCCACAACGCTTCCACTCTGGAAACCCTCAAGGTTTCCAGCCATCCGGGAGCTGTTCCGCTTCGCACGCTTTTTTGCCTTAAAGCGTGCATTCGAACCTGCACGGGCCGAAGCCCACTCGCTCTCGAGGCGAGCGCATTCACCATTCTGCCACCCTGGCAATTAATTATAAGATATTTAGATTTAATATGAAATGTGAATGCGGCAGAAAAGCAATCATACATCGCCATTACGAAGGTTCTGCGCTCTGCCCCCGACATTTTATTCTATCATTTGAAAAAAGGATAAAGAAAACAATAAGAAGATACAATATGTTGAAATCAGGTGATAGGATTGCTGTAGCTATTTCTGGTGGTGCAGACAGCTTAAGCCTTCTGAATGTTATGCATAAAATTGTTTCACCAAGGCATGATATGAATATGTTTGCGGTATGCATAGATGAGGGTATAAAGGGCTACAGGGATGTAACAATAAAAAGGGCAAAAAGATTTTGCAAAAGGCTTGGGATAGAATTACATATTGCAAGCTTTGCTGATACATTTGGAAGGACAATGGACCAAAAAGTTTCTGAAGTTGGAAAAGAAAATGCATGCATGTATTGTAGCATAGGTCGGAGATGGCTATTAAACAGGACTGCACGGGAACTTGGTGCTACTCGAATTGCAACAGGACATAATCTAAATGATGAAGCAGAGACAATCCTGATGAATTGGATAAGAGGTGATATTGCAAGGGCTGCACGATATGGAGCAATTACTGATTTAACCCTTACAAAGACGAAAACAAAATTGCTCATCCCAAAAATAAAACCACTAAGAGAGACGCCTGAAAATGAGTGCACACTCTATGCAAAACTTAAAAAAATGGGCACCACAAGGCGGGTATGTCCATACAAAAGTGGTATAAGGCGTGATGTGTGGATTTTTTTGAGAAAATTTGAGAAAAAGCATCCTGGAACAAACTTTTCTATTCTTCACACATTTGACAAAATCCTTCCTCTGCTAAGAGAATATTCAGAAAGTATTGAAGGACCTGTAATGACATGTGATAAATGTGGTGAAATTTCAGCACAACCTGTATGCAGGCGCTGTCAGTTATGGCCTTAACATTACCCTGCCTGCAATCCTCCAATAATCAATCTCCTGTCCTGCTGTGATTTTACCTTTAAGTTCTTCAGGTATGGTAACCTCGAAAACAGAGTAGTCTGTCATATCCATAAGCTGTGCAATATTTTCAGAAACAGAAAGAACCTGGGCCTTTTTCTTTTCTATTACAGGTACCATCACAGTTGCTGATGTTGGTTTTAGTATATAATGCCTTTTGTTATCAAAGAGCCCCATACACTCTATTCTTGCTTTTGTCGAGCCATGCTTTCCTGGCTTTGAAATTGTTATTGAAACAACCCTACATGGCTCGCCATCTGCCATTACATAGTTTCCCTCATTTAGATCTTTGACAGGGACTGGTTTTTCTGCCATATGATATTTTGCCTTAAACTATATTTAAAGAAAAGGTGACAGGAGCAATGGGAGTATAACCGTTGCATCCCCTTCTATCGTTACATGTTTTGCTTTTGGGCTTATCTTTCCCCATGATATCGCCTCTCTCGTTCTTGCACCTGAAAGGCTACCATCCCATTCTACTGCTGTTGTGACATAAACTGCTGCATCAAGCCCACCTGAAAATTGAGACCACCATATCACATGATGTTTTGAGATACCACCACCTACAATCAGCGCGCCTTTTTTTTCTTTTCCTAACATCTTTGAAAGAAGGAATTTTTCATCAAGCCAAACATCGACATTAAAATCTGGCCTATCTTGTCTGAAAAGGGTTATCTGAAAGCCAACTGCACCATCTGTTATACCTGGCACAATGACGGGTATTTTATTTTTCCATGCCCAATATAATATCGAATCCTTATTCAATTGCTTGCCAATTTCCCAGCAAAGCTCATATGTAGAAAGGGTCTTTTTTTCTTTGTAAATCTGTTCCAATATTGGCTGAAGCCTTTTCTCAATAATTTCACCATAGCTTTTATCTGGAACAAATATGTTGCCAAGCCTTGATATGCCTTCTTTTCTTAACTTTACATCATCTGCCATAAAACTGCCTTGAAGATATGGCCTAAAGCTACGTGCCAAATCGTGGTCTATTGTACCGCATGTTGTAATGATAAGATTAAAAAGCCCTTTTTTGACACAATCTTTAATGAGCCCTCTAATACCTGTTGCAACAATGCAGGCAGGAAATGATAGCACCCTTATATCATAGCGAGATATATCTTTCAATGTACTAAAACCATCTGCAATTCCTTTTGCTACAAACCCACCTGCCTTTTTGTATTCTTCTAAAAGTTGTTCTATTGTAGTTTGTCTATTTATGGATATGTCATTTACCTTTTTCATAAAAATGATAACTTAATATTTTTTTAAAAAGGTTTGCAGCAGTGCATGCAGTAATGCATCCAACCTTATCAGCTGAACATTCAACGATGTCAAAACCAATTATACCAAGTCGGCATATCCTTTTTATCATATTAAGCATATCTGTATAGCCAAGTCCTGCAGGCTCTGGTGTGCCTACATCAGGTGCTATGCTTGGGTCAAGGACATCAAGATCGATTGTAAGATAGACAGGTCCCTTTTTTGGTAGACCTACAATTGCTGGCCTTTCCTCTTCATTCCATGCCCTACATGAAGGCTGATAAACATCACACATCTTTGATGCATGCCATGCCCATGTTAGATGCGCAAATTTATTTCCCATCCAATCGGGTAGCATATCTCTGTGTGCATCCATATGCACAACTGTTTTTGGTTTTAATGCCTTGATTATAGCAAGGGTTACAAGATGGTCTCCTCCAAAAAATACTGGTAAGCCACTGCTCTGCTCTCTTGCTTCTTTTATCGTCTCGATAATTCTCTCCTCTGTTATCGCCCAATCACCCTGCACAATATCAACATCTCCAAGGTCACAGAATTTTAGCTTTAGCGGATTGAATTGCATTTTTGTGTCGAAACCAATAAGACCTTTTATTGCCTCCCTAATTAGCACAGGGCCATATCTTGTTGGTCTCCCTGTTGATGTAGAATCCCATGGTATGCCAAGAATCCATACATCTGCCTCTTTCAGGGGCCATTCAAAATCAAATGTTTTCTTTGTATAGAGCATCATTTCATTATCCTTTCTTTTACAGAGTTGAAATGTGATACAATGTCTTCGGGTTTCATTGAATGTAGATATTCAGAGAAATACCTTTTGTACTTTTCAGGTTCTGTCTTCATCTTTTCAGCCCACTTTGCGATATGCTCACCTCTTAATCTCTCCTCACTTGGCAGTATCTCAGGTGAATGAGGAATAGCAATGCCTGCATCCAAAATGCCCTTCAGCACAGCATATATCCTCGTGCCTTTTACATTATCATAAAGGCCTGTATCTAAAATGCCTCTTTTTATTCCCTTTTCTTTTGCCCTTTTGCCTACAAGAAGGCCGACAAGATATGCAGCTGGTATGTTTCCGCATGCAACCTTCCATCCAAACTGCTTTAATTGGCATGAATGTGCACTTGTAATGACAATATCACCCTCCGTTCTATGCTCAATGACCTGGCATAAAATGTTTCGATTTGACCTTCTTACAACAAACCTTGGTAGACCTGATTTTAGAAGCTTTAACCTTGTTCTGTAATCTGTTTTTCCTTCTCTTCTTCTCCTATGCGGAACGCGATACTTTGGCCCTCCTTTCATGTTTGCTCACCTTTTTTGCCTTTATCATATCAGCTTTTCTTGCATATAATAGAAGGTGTTGCTTTGTTCTGAAAGCACCACCTTTTGCCATTTTATAAAGCTTATTATATGCCTCCTTTGATATCATGTCCTTTGCTCTCAAATCTGATAAAAGTCGGCGAAGGGCCCTTATCCTTTTTATCCATTGCTGTTTCTTGACTGCACGGACCCCTTTTCTGCTTCCTGGCCCTTTACGTCTCCCTCGTTGTTTTTGTTCTGTCCTTTTTTTAGAGAATGCTTTAGATGTTCCCTTTGCCTGAATTTTGTAGATAATACCTTTTCTAATAAGCCTTCTTATATCCTCCCTTGTAAGCGCTTCTGCTACTTCTTTTTCAGATTTTATCCTAACCCTTGATATACCGCATTTGAGTATCTGTGCAGCAATTCTTTTTTGAGCAAGATATGCCATTATTCACCTCCAAAGTCTTTTATGCTGTGTGTGAATTCAGCTTCCTTTTTTATCTTTTTATTTGTTTTTAGAATCTCTCTTGCAATTATCCACAGCGCAAGTGCGATACTTTTTTTTGCATTGTTATTCATTGGAATTATCAAATCTATATCATTTACTTCATTAAAGCTGTTAGCAAGTGCTAGAATTGGAATATGTTTCTTCTTTGCCTCTTTTATGGCCTGTGCATCAAGCATAGGATCTGTTACAAACACAACATCTGGCTCAAAAAAATTGTTAAATGAAGGGTTTGTTAATGTTCCAGGAGGGAATCTACCTGTTATTGCCTTTGCACCAATAACCTCAGCAAATTTTTTTACTGGCTGGATAGCAGACTCCTTTCTTGCAACGATCAAAGGCTTTTGAAAACATGAAAGCCATCTCCCTGCTATGCCAAACCTCTCGTCTATCTTTTTAAGATTAAATATTATAAGCCCATCTTCTCTTATTTTGTATACAAACTGCTTAAGATAAGGTGTACACGTTTTCATACCTATATGCACACCTGCACTGAGATATTCCTTTCTTTCTACCAGCATATGACCTCCAGAATAGATTATTTAAAAAATCATTTTATAAATTTGCCATTGTTGGTTTTTTGAATTGAGACCATAGTGCAAGAAGCCTGTTAAACTTTGGCATGTCATTCATACCAAATTTTGCTATCTTTGCACGCCAAGCAACAGCCAAATCTGCTATCCAGAAGTCCTCTGTCTCATGCGAACGGTGTGATGGTATAATCTCCCATTCTGCAGACCTTGCAATACTAACTGCCTTCATTGCCGATGTAAGTGTTCCAACTTGATTTGGCTTTATTATAATCCCATTTGCAGCTTTTTCCTTTACACCACGTCGAACCAAGCTCGGATTTGTGCAGAAAATATCATCGCCAACAATGAGTGCTGATTTGCATGCCTTTTTAAGTGCTTTAAATTCAGAAAATGTCACGCATGGGTCCTCGATGTAAAATATCTTATATCTCCTTATCATATCAGCAATAAAATCTAAATGTCTATCAGGGCTAAGAAGCTTCCACATTGCTTTGTAAGCGTATTTGTTGCCATCCCATAGCCGAGATGAAGCGCAATCTATGCCAAGCCTTACACCCCAATCATCTGCAATCTCAGATAAAAAATCAAGCGTTTTTATATCATCGAGTTTTGCCATCCATGCACCCTCTATGTTTTGACCAAGCAGCAGGCCTCTTCTCTTAAGCTCATCACCAATAACATGCCATATCTCTATACCAAGCCTTATATCATCAACAAGCTCACCTGTTTTCGGAAGTATGAGAAATTCTTGCCAATCTGTTTTTCCTCCATGTGCACCTCCCCCAATTACATTGATAAGTGGATGTGGAAATGTACCTGTTCTTTTTTCTCCTTCAATCTTCCATAGTTCGCCACCAAATCTTGCCCTTGCAGCAGCGATAGATAGGGCTAAAGCCAAATTCCCACCAATTCTTGAGATGCCAAGCCTTTCAAAAACATCATCAATCTCTGGCCATACCTTTCCTTTTATTGCTGCCTTTATCTCTGAAATATTTTTTTCTATCTCTCTCATCGGCGCTGCTCTGACTTCATGTACACCTTTTGATGTCCCAAAAGGCACAGAAGCAGTCCACCATCTTCCTTTTATTTTTACAGCAGCCTCTATACTTTCCTTCCTACTTGTGCAAAAAACGGTTCTTATTTTTATATCTGAAATCATATTCAGCCAGGATACCTTCTTTTAATATCTATCGGTATTACCTCTGCTTCCCACTCAAGTTTTGCAATCTCAAGTGGGTCTGTAATCCCTTTTGGTACTTTTACAAGAACAGGGCTACCTTGTGCAATCTGAAGGGCCCTGGCTGCAATTATCCTTACCTTCTCATACTTTGTGTAGCTATCTTTTGACCTCATAATCATCCTATGTATCTTAGCTGCTCTTTTTTTACAGGAGGTCTTTCTTCCTCTTTTGCAAGCTGTGATATTGCCTTTTCTTGTAACTCTTGTATCTTTTTTATCAACCTTTCCATCTCTTTTACCCTTTTATCAAGTTTTGACATATCAATCTTAATTTCAAGAATCTTTGAAAGTATATTTAGGACTGCCTCAGCAGCTCTCGGATCAGCAACGATAGGAAAGCCTGATGTCTCACCAAGTAGACAAAGGCCATCTATACCTCTTTGTTTACCAAGACCAAGAAGTATGCCAGCAGCACCAACAATATAGCCAACCTTTTCACTTGTATTGAAGTTTATACCAAATTCCTTATATTTTTCAACAATAGATTTGTCTGTTGCCGCACCATAGACACGCGGCTTTTCCTCTATCTCTCCTGTTGCAAGGCCGCCAACTGTAATTATTTCTTTTACACCAATTTTTTGTGCCAAGTCAACAATTTTTTCCATAACCTCATAGTGACCCTGTGATGTCATAGACTGGCAATCACCTGTCACAAATACAACATCACGTTTACCTTTTAGATAATAAAATTTGACTTTCAAAAGCCTTATCTCCCATTTTTCATGTATTACAACGAATGGAAAGAAATGTTCAGAGTAAAGTTCTGCAAAGAGCTTTGCACCTGTTTCTTGAATTATATAATCAACACATATCCGACCAACATTTCCAATCCCTGGTAAACCTTCTACAAGCAATGGATTTTGGAGTTTTGGTTGCTCAAAAATATTCAGCGTTGTCATGTATTTGAATATAATTTCTATATATAAAAATACAATGCCCCCGTGGTGTAGTCCGGTTAAGCATCCAGGCCTCTCGAGCCTGAGACGCGGGTTCAAATGAGCCCTTTCTTTCAAGAAAGCGCTCGCGGGCACGCTTCCGGAAGCGTTGTGGAGCGAAGCGAAACAGCTACCGGATGGCTGGAAACCTTGAGGGTTTCCAGAGAGAATCCCGCCGGGGGCAAAATCTTAACAATGAAGTTATATTTTTAGAAACAAAATTAAATATGCCATACAATCATGCCAGGGCATGGCTTGAGGCAAAAGCTGAATCAGCAGCACCAAAACCGATTCCTCCAAATAAGATTGCAATCATATCAGATATACATTCAAATCTTGATGCATTAGATGCTGTGCTTAAAGAGATAAAGGAGAGTAAATGTCAGCTCATTTTATGTACAGGTGATATCATAGGTTATGCCACAGAGTGCAATGAATGCTGTGAGATTGTAAAGAAAAATGCACATGTAATTGTTCAAGGCAATCATGATGCAAATGTTGACTTTCGGCGCATTGAATGGTTTAATCCTGAAGCAGCTGCAGCACTTAGATGGACTGAGGCAAAGCTGACAAGACCAAACAAGGCATGGCTTCTTGGACTTCCTGTTGAATGGTATGGGCAAATATTAGGGAGAAAGATATACATGGTGCATGGTAGCCCATATGACCAGTTATATGGCTATGTAATGCCAAATACCGACAGGCATACATTCAGAAAATGGCTAAATGAAAAAAGGGCACACATCATCATCATGGGCCATACACACATCCCTTTTGTTGAAAAGATGGAGCAAGGCCTGATAATAAATGCAGGTTCTGTTGGACAGCCAAGGGATGGCAATCCAAAGGCATGTTGGATAGAGCTGATACTTGATAAACTTGAAGCAAAGATACACAGGGTTAGCTATAACATAGAAATGACCGCTGAAAAAATCCTTGAGCAAAACCTGCCTGCATGGCTTGCTGAGCGGCTTTATGATGGTTTGTGATAATTGAATTCCTAAGAAATAGTTTTTTATCAAGCTTTAAATAAATACATTTTATGAAAACAATTGAAAATTTAGCAAAGGCGTTTATTGGTGAAAGCCAAGCAAGAAATAGATACACATTCTATTCTAAGATTGCCAAAAAGGAGGGATTTGAGCAAATAGCAGAAATTTTTCTAATTACAGCAGAAAATGAGAGAGAGCATGCAAGTTGGCTGTTTAGATTGATTAATGAATTAAAGAAAAGGGGTAAAGAAAATCTAAAAGAGATAAAGGTTGATGCAACAGTTCCAACTATTCTTGGCACAACTATTGAAAATCTAAAGGCGGCAATTGCTGGAGAAAATTATGAATACACCAAGATGTATCCAGAATTTGCCAATGTTGCTGAAAAAGAAGGATTTACAGATATTGCAAAAAGATTACGGGCAATCGCTAGGGCAGAAGAGCATCATGAGGAGAGATTCAAAAAACTTCTAAAAGTGGTTGAATCAGGAACGGTATTTAAAAAGGAAAAAGAGGTCTGGTGGGTTTGTCGTGAATGTGGATATGTTCACTTTGGAAAACAGCCGCCTGAGAAATGCCCATCCTGTGACCATAAAAGAAGTTTTTACCAAATTAAATGTGAGGAATATTAGCTTATGACAGAACAAAAGCAAATCTATAAGTGCAATATATGCGGAAATATAGTTGAGGTGCTACATCCTGGAGTAGGGCAGCTTGTATGTTGTGGACAACCAATGCAACTTATGAAAGAGAATACAACTGATGTTGGTAAAGAAAAACATGTTCCTGTGATTGAGAAAACGGCAAATGGGATAAAAGTAAAAGTTGGCTCTATAGCACATCCTATGGAAGAAAGGCACTATATTGAATGGATAGAAATAATCGCTGATGGCAGGGCTTGTAAAATTTTCTTAAAGCCGGGAAATAGGCCAGAGGCAGAGTTTAAAATAAAAGCAGAAAAGATTGTGGCGAGAGAATATTGCAATGTTCACGGTTTGTGGAAATCATAGCCAACCTAATTGAATTTTTAATACTAATTACAAATTTAATATGGGCCCGTAGCTCAGAGTTGGTCGTGTCTGCGGTCAACGAGCATTGGTTAGAGCACCACGCTGATATCTTTCTCAAATAAATAGAATGGTTTGAAACGTGGGGGTCGTGAGTTCGATTCTCACCGGGCCCATTTTCATGGCCATTTTTCCGCTTTTTCTGTCATTACATATACTACGCCACCTGTCAGACCAACTGCTATAGATACTCCAACACCTGCACCAAATGTCGTAAGTGCGACATCAGCAATTAATGTTGCTACAAAAACAACCTTTGTCCATGTAGCAGGTTCTGAATAGCAAAAGTTATGATCTTCAACCTCATTTTTTTCCGGTCTTAGGTAGATAGCTGGTGTTTTGCATCTATCCATTGTAAACAAGTTTGCCTTTCCACCGCTTATATCAGCAAGTCCTATTGTGGTATTTTCAGGAAAATCTCCGACTCCTCCTTTTATAAATTGTATCTGAAGATAGTCCCATGTTGTATCACTTGTCATGTTTTTGAAGACTAGTATGGTTGTCGGATAATACTTATATGCTATACCATATCCACTGGGTACTACTGTTCGGAACTGTTCTTCGCAACCCCAATCTAAAAAATAATTGACATCATCATTGTATAGATACACCTTTTCCTCCCCACTCATGTTTATATCTATGCATGACCTTTTGTTAGGGAAGAACCAATACCTTTCTTCATCTTTCCACATAGAAACCTCTGCAGACCTTATGCAAATCTTATTATTTCCTTCTGAGCAATCAGTAGAAAATTTATAGCCTTCTATGATGATCTCGTTTGCTTTTATGCTGTTTGTTGGTTTGACTTCAATGATATCTTTTTCTCTTTTATCTTTCACGGTCTGTATTAGCGATTTTATTTGATCTGGAGACTTCAATTGTCCTTTGGGTTCTTTTCGAAGTTCATCGCAACTTATGCTTTTATATGGTTCTGGGTTTTCTGAGATAACACTTTCACATGTATCGTTTGGATATATATCAAGAATGATATTTCCTGTGCTTGTATTATATATGTAAATTCTGTATACCCTGTCCTTGTTTAGTATGTATGTATCTCTCCATAAAACATTTTTCAGCTCAAGCTTTTCATTAATCCACAATCTTGCTGTGCCACTAGTTTCAGGCATATCTGTGAGATAGCCATCAAGCCAAGGTATGTTTATCTTTTTTTCTTCAAAAAATGACATATCACCTTTAATTATGCTGTCTATTTTATCATAAATCGGTGTTATGCTTTGGCTGTCCACAATATCTTTTGAAAAGTTGCATTCAGGCAAACCAAATGCAAGCTCTGTCCATATTGAAGAGTTGCAATAAACTGTTCCTTCAAGCGCATCATAGCCGTACTGTTCACATTTTGCCCAATCCTCTTTTATTGTTATGTTTGCAGAGCATGGCGAGGCAAGATAGAAATTTACATGTCCTTTTATGTCTGAAGTTAGCCCTGGCTTATCCAGCAAAACAGGTTTTGTTGCTGTGTTTATAGACTCTGTATCAAGGTCTTTATATGGCCTTTTCAGGACAAGGTTTCCAGGTTGAGGTATGTATTTCTCATTTACGCTATCTATCCATGCAGCAACAAGCGCTGATGTTGTTGCCACACCTGCAACCTTCATAATTTTTTTTACATTTTTTAAACTTTCTAGTTTATTTTTTATGGCATTAAAGAGAGTAATATCTGCCTCTTTAAGCCCCTCAAGAGCTGCTCTTCTCTCTAATTTCTCAGCAGAACGGCTAAAAACAGCAATAACCTTTTGAGACACACCTTTTTCTGTAAGATGCCCAGAGATCCTCTTAAACATCTTTGCTCCTGCCTTTGTTAGGCTTGTAGAAACCTTTTCAACAGTCCCAACCAAAACCCTTTCAGCGCCTTTTTTTATCACCTTTCCTGCCCTGCCAACAGGTATTGCAAAAAGAATGATTGTGCCTAAGTCTTTAAGCCATGT
>JAVZYR010000019.1:0-10615 GCA_038999435.1 Candidatus Aenigmatarchaeota archaeon
TGTGCGCGGACAGTGCAAGATACACATTCGTCACACAAGAGCGTCCCTTCCCTGAAATCATAGGCCTGAGAACCGAGGTGACCCACACTTCTGTTGACATACACTGGAATACCTTCCAGATTGTCAACACAACTGTTTATCTTATAAAAAACCAATCTACACTTCCTAACATGTCATCGTGGATGAGGACTTCCAATAGCTCATACAGGACAGACCATTCTGCTCACTTTTCCTACCTTAAACCTGGGACAACATATGTTTTTGTCATAGAACACTGCGGTGAAGGAAGATGTAACAAGACAGCCCATAATTTTGTAGCAACTTTGAGCTGTTTTGACGGAATAAGAAACGGTGACGAACACGGTGTTGACTGTGGTGGACCGTGTGAGGCAGAATGCATAGAGTGCACATGGTGTGGTGACAAGATAATACCCGTCTATCTTCAAGGTCCGCCTGAGGAGAAAATAGACATCGTTTTCGTCGCTTCTAATACGTCGTGGGACTGGTTCCACAGAGCCAAGGTCGCGAAAAACACATATTCATCCAACAGAAGTGCTTTTATTAGCGTAGTGAGGGATTTGATTCAAAACTGGTATCTTGAATTAAATACGCTGGTGAGTGAGCCGATACCTTCCAATTTCCGCGAGCGCTTCAATTTCTACTATTACTGGGACAATCGCAGTTTCGGTGATGCTTTCGATGGTTGTGCCGGCAGACTACCAGAAGCCTTCTGGACCGATGCACCATTCGCCGACGTCGGCGGTATACTTTATCCACCTCATTGGGTTAGCGGCGTGACAGAGGCAGGAGGTTGTGCCAATGCTTTGGGTCCGCCCAGCCAGTTCAAGGGACCTGGTTTCAATGGCTATGTCACCATTCATGAAAGTGGTCATGCAGTCTTTGGTCTTGTTGACGAATACTGTGGGAACACTACCTATTCGCAGAACGATCCGCTGGCAAACGTCTGGGGTTCGCTTGAGAACTGCACGAGGGACGTGGCTTCTACGACGAAGCATGATCCATCCAACTGCAGGCAGATAATGTGGGACGATTCAAGAACATCCGGAGTCGACTGTACGCGCAACTGGTGGAGGTGGAACCCAGACCCAGAAATAATGGAATGTGCCTGTGGCAAGTTCGGGCCCATGTGCGTCAGGCACATAAATTACATGTTCGAGAGTAGCTGGAAATGGAGGAGATGAGATGAAAAAGGTTGCAGCCTTTCTAATGCTTGCATTTTTGTTACTGCCATATCCAGCTTTTGCCGAAGACCTGACTAAGACGATAAAAATTGAACTCAGCATAAAAAACGATAGCTTCAGCGAAATCTCAAAGACAATCGTTTACTCTCATCCGCCAGACCTCGGTCTGCAACAAGGGCCTTTCATTGCAAAGATCATCTCTGTAGATGGCTCGCTGTTTGGAGAATTCAATATCTGGGATCCGAGAATCCAAATGGGCGATGAAATTGTTATGTATGAAAATGGAACAGTTGGCAGGATAGAGGGCAAGGTTGTCCGCACAGATGAGGCCAGGTTCTCGGTCATGCTTCCATTTCATCGAGAAATAAAAGTTTTAGAAATTTATGACAAGGAAAGCGGCGAGAAGATGCTCTCAGTCGAGCTTGCTTCTCTTATAGGCGAATTCTGCGAAACCCATAAAGAAGACTCAGACTGCGGCGGCGCTGTCACACAGATGAATTATCTTCTTATTATAGCCCTAATATTTTTAGTCGTTGTAATAATTTTGTTTTTTTCTGTCAAAAAACTCAAAGGACCGAAAGCAGGAAAAAAGCGCTGAATTTCCCTATTTCTGCTTCCGTGTGTTCTTCGGCACAGATAAAGTTCATCACCATTCTATTTTAAAGTAGGATAACTATTTATAGCATTTTTGACCAATATTTAAAATAGATAGCCATGCATAAGAAATTTATAAAAAAAGGAAATAAAACCTTTGGTCCCTATTACTATACAACAATTAGAGATTCTGGTAAGATAAAATCTTTTTATCTTGGCCAAGATGAAGAGATTGCAAGGCAAAAGGAAAAAGAAATAAAGAAAAAATATGATGTGAAAGAGTTATCCCACACATTGTCATATGAGCAAGAGCCCAGGCCCGTGCTGCCATACATTACATTAGCACTGCTGATAACAGCTGTGCTTGTATTTCCATTTATCCTACAATTCAGACTAAATGGTCTTTTCATAGGTTTAGAGTCGGTAAACTATGAAAAGATTCAAGATGACCCAACATTTGATGTAATTGTAGATTCTGTGAATTTTGAGGGTAATAATCTGGTCGTGAATTTTCATCATAATTCAGAGCAGGCACAACCCGTTTTAGTTATGGGAAATATTTCTTTCTCTCTCAGTACAGACATCCTGGGCCCGGGCGAAACAGCGCAATTAGCAGTTCAGGATTGGGATGGCAGTTATTTTGAGCTAAAGGTTGGAAATGAATCAGAGATTATCGCATTTTATATCAAGGCTAAAAACAGGGCAGAGCAAAATTTACCGCACGAAAATCAAACAGAAAATGTCACAGAGCCCCTTATCGAATCACCTACATCAATTGATTATGAAAAAATAGAGGCAGATTCTGAATTTGACCTGATAATCGATTCGGTGAGTTATGAGGGTAGTGACTTGATTGTCGATTTTCATCACACCTCAAGTCAGACCCAACCTATAACAATTGAAGGTGATGTGGTGTATGAGCTAAGCCACAGCCAGGCAGAAGGTGGCCAACAAGTCCATCTAAAGGTATTTGACTGGACAGAAGAGAAGTATTTTGAAATTAAGATCGGAAACCAGTCAGAGATTGTAGGTTTTGGTAAGATACCTGAATACAATATTAATACTGAGATTTTTGATGCGGAAGGACAGCCAGTGCCTGCAGAAATCATTTTTGAAAAACCAGAGATAGGCAAAATGAGAATAACAGAATCAGCAACAAAAATGAAAAAGGGCAAATATGATATAAGGGTCAGAACAGCCGGGCTGCCTATAAAAGAGATTTGGATAAAAAATGTTGATGTCAAATCAGATATATCCGATTTTATCAAACTTGATGATGTGCCAGAGTCTATAGGTCCTGCTGATGCTGTTGAAGTTTATGCAATTGACCCAACAGCGCTGAACTTTACAGAAGCTCTTGTGACAGCAACAGCGAAAGGTACAGAACTTTACAAATGCAAGGAATGGGATTTCACAGAGCGAAAATGCAATGGCGAGTGGATTTACTTGATGAACATTGTTCCTGGTGAAGATTATTCCTTTGTTTTAACCCCAGAAGACCCTGCTTATGCAGAATATAATTATAGCAATTATCAGATAGAGGGCCATATGGCTTGGAGTTCTGATAATGCTTTGTCGAAACCACCTTCTGGAGGCCCTGCAGTACCTAACGAAAAAGAATTAAATTCTACACAATATAGCCAAATAAATGCTTCTGACAATGTTCGAGCTTCTGTTGCAAGTGCAAATTATAGAACCTTTAGATTTATGTTCAAGCTTAACCAAAGTGCAAGCCAGATTGTTAATCTAACAATTGCATGGGAAGGCTATACTACTGGAGCAAATGCTGCACAGAGACGAGTTGATTTATATGTTTGGAATTTTACAAGTAATTCCTGGAGCGCTTCTTTAGCCAATAACAACCTTGCTGCTGATTATTGGTTAATATATACCTTTGCACCAAGTTCGCCTGAAGAATTTAAACATATAATAAACTCTACTAATCATATAATCTTTCTTGTTGAAACGCCAGATCCTCCTGGAACACAGACTTTCTATACCGATACAGCAAATATTTCTGTTTGGTATAATCTTCCTCCAAATGTTACTCTTGTTTCACCTCCTGATGGAAATGTTACAACAAGCAATGCTGTCAATTTCACTTGCAATGCAACTGATGATTTACAGCTTAGCAGTATAACATTTTACTGGAACTACAGCGGCTCTTGGCAAGCAAACGGCACTGTTTCGGTTTCAGGAACAAGCAACCAAACAACATTCGAAAGAACAAATTTAAGTAATGGCGCGATATTATGGAATTGCC
The DNA here is from genome assembly GCA_038999435.1 of Candidatus Aenigmatarchaeota archaeon. GTDB lineage: Archaea > Aenigmatarchaeota > Aenigmatarchaeia > QMZP01 > QMZP01 > QMZZ01. Next base: position 4,060 of record JAVZYR010000019.1, read on the forward strand.
AAGCATGTGATAATGAATCTGCATGCTCTTTTGCTCCTGCCAACTGGACTGTAACTGTTAATTACACTCCAGACAGCCCTCCAACTGTCACTCTAAGCTATCCACCTGACAATTATTATAATGACACAAGCCAATATGTTAATTTAACATTCAATGCAAGTGTAACTGATGATTATGCCCTTGTAAATTGCTCATTGTGGCACAACTATACGGGAACATGGCATCTAAATCAGACACAAACAGTTACAGGAACAAGCAATGTTACTAATTTCACTCTTGATGATTTAACAAACAAAACTTTCATTTGGAACATTCAATGTTATGACAATGCAAGTCAGTCAGCTTTTGCTCCAGCAAACAGGACCGTGATTTTAAATTGGACCCCTTACAATACATCTATCGATATCTCTCTTCTGAGGCTTGATTATTCAGCATTCCCAACAAATGACAGCTACAACTTTATAGGAGAAGCGCTGGAGATGGGTGAAATGCATCATTTTTGGCCTGCTGTAAATTACAGCTATGCAAATGGTAGCCCTGTTTTAGGTGCAGATATAAGCGCAATCTTTGGTAAAGATGCAGGCATTTATTATGGTTATTTTGGTTTCGACCCTCCACACATCCATAATCACACAAAAATATACGATTTTGCCCTCAAAGAAGACAACTATATTGCTGTCAACTTCACAGATGTATATAATTTAACAGAATCAAATTCGTTAAGCATAACATTTGCAGTGTGTAAGGTTGGGCAGAGCGATGTAACAGGAGAGGTGAGGATAAATAATCAGCTTAGTTGGACAGGCTCGAGCCTGATTGGAAATATATTCTCAAATCAAACCTCGCAATGCCCATCAGATAGTTTGGTTTATTTAAAGAACATCAGCGCTTTCAAAGATGCTGATTCGTTTTACATCATGATCGGCTGTCCGAACTGTAGCAACAGCGAATACTATGTTGTGCCAAGGACAAACAATACAAATGGGTGGTTTGTGCCAAACAGAAGCCTTCAAACAGAAAGTGGGGATAGTGGATGGCAATTGATGCCTGATAGTGAGCAAAACAATTGGGTTATTTATGTGCATAAATATTTTGACAATTTCTCAGACTTCAATTTCACCTACAATTCAAGCACAGGCCTCTATATAGACAAATCAAAGATATATGTGACAGAAGAAGATAGCATAACAAACATCACAGCCAATGCAAGCAAGCAAGACCACGAGCCAGCTACAAAGACAGAGTATATAGTAAATCTACCAATTGGTACTATAGTAAATATAGATGACCTGATAGATTCGGTAACAGTACATCAAAATCCACAAAATGGCACAACAGTTGAATATGGCAATATAACACTCATATGGAGCGCTTTCCATCCAAGAGGTATAGATTATTTCTATTCAAATCTCACATATGCAAACGGCTCAACAATTTCATATAATGATACTGCTTTTGTTGTGCATTGGCCAGCGGAGCTGTTCACAGAGATAAATACTATTTATAATCTCACGGTTTGGGCAAATTCCACTACAGGTCAGAATGAGTCAGAAGTATTATGGTTTTATGTCAATGACACCCTTGCTCCATCTATTTACTACAATCCAAACACCACTGCAAACGGGACATATAGCAAAAATTGGATTTTCATCAATGTCACATGTTCTGATCTAAAAAAGGATACTGTTATTTTGAATTGGAATGGCTCAAATGAAAGCTTTGACAACAACGAAGGTGATATTTATTGGGAAAACAAAACTGGACTGAATGAGGGCATTTATACATTCTATGCATGGTGCAACGACACATCAGGAAATAGCAATCAAACTGAGACAAGGATCATAACAATCTATTTTAACAAAGCACCTCAAATATCTCTCAACGAACCATCAAACAACACTCAATTAAATGATACGCAGGATATGAATTTCAATTTCACAGCAACAGACGATCTGAACACAACATTAAATTGTTCGATTTATCTTGATGACAATTTAAATCAAACCAATTCATCAACACTAAATAATACATTGACAAACTTCTTAATCCAGGGCATAAGTTATGGCAGCCATAACTGGTCTATAAGTTGCACAGATGGAGAGCTGAGCAATATTTCTGAGACAAGATATTTTGTGATTGCTGATACGATTGGCCCAACAATCCTATTTGTCTCACCAACCCCTGACAACAATACAGTGCTGAGTCGAGATTGGGTAACAATCAATGCAAGTGTGTCAGATACAGCAAGTAATATCGACGCTTGCATCCTTGAATGGAATGGCTCAAACGAAAGCATGACAAAAGTTGGCTCAGGGCCAAATGTAACTTGTTATGCTAATAAGACAGGCTTAACAGGGAACACAAACTACACTTACAAAGTTTATGCAAACGACACAAGCAACAACTGGAATGTTTCTGAAACAAGAAATGTATTTATAGGAACACCTCCTAGCGTTGTGATATTGCATCCTTTGCCAGGAGAAGTCTTTGATGAGAATGATGTTGTCGTGCTCGTCGCAAACATCACGGACCCCGACGGCTTGAACCTGACAGTAGCAGAAGTAACCCTACCGAACTCTTCGAAGCAGAATGTTACACTATACATTCCGCCAAACGCTGATAACTTTGACACAAACACAGTCGGAATTGCGTGGGCAATAGAAAATCATACAGGAGCAGGTCAGATATGCGTTGCAGACATTGATACAACCATCCCTGACATGGCTTACACAGCAATAAGCGGAAATGGTTCACCATTTACAGATACATACTGTGGCTTAGTTTCTATGCATCCTATATGTGGCGATTTTGACATGAATATAACATTCAATGTTACTTATGAAGAAGGTATAGATTATGCGATGCTATTCGCTCTCACAGAAAACCCAACAATAATCGGCTCATCAAAGATTGTTTTCATGTCAATAGGAAATTGGACAGGTTATGGCAGGACATATGATGTCTTTATAAACGATGGGAACATATCAGACTACATCTCGGAAAGGCCAACTAACGACACCTACGGCAAATTCAGAATAAAGAGAGAAGGAAACAATTTCACATTCTACACTTGGAACAATACAGCGAATGATTGGTACGAGGAAGCACATGTTGAGAACGTAAACATGCCTTGTGCCTTGTTCATCAACCTTGAATCAGAAACAGCAGAAATTGGCTGGGGGAGCATAAATGTCACATGGGATGATTTAATCATCAACGGCTCCCAAGCATACACAGGGATGTTCTCAGATACCTCAGTAAGCGGAATCTATAATGTCACATTCATTGCAAGAGACAATCTTGGTGCAATAAATGACAGTGAACAGACATACTTCAATATTTCAGAAATAAATGATGCTCCAAGCACACCATACATATTACAACCTTCTCCAGGATGGATTATACGAAATACTGTTGAAATCCGATGGAGTGATGTTTATGACGAAGAAAATGACAGCCTTCAGTTTAACATTACTTTGTTAAATCCTGATTACAGCGAGAACGCAACGATCGTCACAAATTATGGCAATGCAAGCACTACGAGCTACGAGTGGAACACAACGCTGTTCCAAGACGGCAACTATTCCTTGAAAGTTGTTGTTTTTGAGAATGAAACAGCTGAAGGGCTTTCATCGTATAGTATTATGACAGGTACATTCAGCATAGACAACACCCCGCCAGCAATAGCTTTTATTCCTCCAACAGAAACAAGTGGCTCAATAATAAACAGAAATTACATACAGGTGAATGTCACAGCTGATGACGAGCATCTTGACTACATCGAAGTATACTTGTACAATTCCACTCATTTATTAAATCAGACAATGAGCGTGTCTTCGCCTTACTTTGTGAATTTCACAGACCTGTCTGATGGTGTGTATTACTTCAATGCAAGCGCTTATGATGCTGCAGGCAATATCAATTCAACAGAAACAAGAACAATAATTCTTGATACACAAGCTCCTAACTATAGCGATGATCAAGATGATTCAGGGGGAAGCGTTGTCGAAGGAACAATTGTAAATATCAGTGTTTTATGGCAGGATAATCATCAGCTTGATACAGCAATATTTAGAACAAACCAATCAGGTTCATGGCAAAATGTTTCAACCTGTGCTTTGAGTGGAGCAATTTCATGGTGTAACACGACAATCGACACAAGTGGAGATGCAGGCAAATGCATTTGCTGGAATCAATGGGCAAATGACAGTGCAGGCAACTTAAATACCAGCATGTCTGAAACAGCTCACTGCTTTAATGTAACAGCTATAGATAAACCACCAATCTGGTCAGACAACCAAACAAACATTCCGGCAATATACAGCCTCAATGCAAGCCAATTTAACATAACATGGCAGGATGATGTAGAGGTGTCAGTCGTTTTGATTGAAGGTAATTGGTCTGGAGAACCTAAAAATTATACAATGGCTCTGATTGCTGGAAATTCCAGCAATGGGACATATTCTTATTCACAGGTCCTCCCTGCAGGCACATTTTATTGGCGTTCGCGGGCCAATGATACGGCCAATCAATGGAATACCTCAGATGTGTGGATATTTACAATCAACAAAGCAACAACAAGCCTCAATCTCTCAGCACAGCCTGCCTGGTCAGTAACATACGGCACTCAAACAAACATAACATGCTCTGCAAACAACAACGAAGCCCAGATAGCCCTATACAGAAATGACAGCCAAGTTGCATCCGGCTATGGCCTTGTCTATGAAAGCACAACGCTCGCAGCCGGCCTTTGGAACTATACATGCAACACATCAGGTTCACAGAACTGGACTGCTGCATCTGTCTCAAATCTGTTGACAGTCAACAAAGCACCAACGACTGTCAACCTAACGCTGAATGGCGTTGAGGACAACATCACCATCACATATCCACAGACAGTCACAGCCATCTTCTGGACAAATGCACTGACAGCCACATTGTATAGAAATGGCACAGATGTCAGCTCTGAAAACAACACCGCTATAATCTTGCCAGCAGGATATTGGAATTACACAGTCATCAATCTAGGCAATGAGAACTATACAGGCAGCAGCAAGACGCTCTTTGCAACTGTCAATAAAGCAACATCCTCATGCTCCTTAACATTCAATCCACCATCCCCAACAACCTATGGCATCGCCACAACCGCAACCTGTACATGCACAAATCCTGAGGCAAGCGCAAGGCTATGGAGAAATGGTACAGACATCACAAGCGAGAATGGCACTGCCATCATCCTACCAGCCGGTGCATGGTCATATGTCTGCAATGTCAGCGAAAGCCAGAACTACACCTCAGCCAGCAACAGCTCGATGTATGTTGTGAACAAGGCAACTTCTATTCTCAACCTAACGCTGAATGGTGTGGCAGGAAATCTTACAGTGCTAGTGAATAGCTCTGTAAACATAACAGCAAAACTCATAAACCCAACTTCAGGTTACATCGAGTTGTACGAAAATGGCACTATGATAAACAATGGTTCTTCTCCACTGACAAATATAACCTATTACAACATGACAGGGCTGTGGAACATTACAGCTATATATCCTGAAACCCAGAATTATACTGGAGCATCAAAAACACATTGGGTAATTGTTACAAATGATACAACTCCACCCATTGTCAGCATTCAGCCATCTGCAACGAGCCTAATAGTAGGCCAGACCCTGCACGCAAGCTGTTCAGCAACAGACAATATAGGCGTAGCCAGTGTGAACATGAGCATTGATGGCAGCACGTTATGTTCTGGTACAACTTCATGTTCTGGCAGTTGGACAGCACAGGCAGGAAACTGGATTTTGACTTGCTATGCAAAGGACCTGTTTGGCAACACAGCCAAATCATCGATTGCCATAAACGTTAGATATCCAACACATCACAGACCACCTGCACAACCACCAACATATCAGTTTCCAATAGATATCATATCCCCTGAGCAACCTGCAGATATTGGTATGAATATTGGACCACTGAGAGGGCTTTCAATTGCAGTTGGTCAAAAAAACAAAAATGTAAACATAAACATATCTGCCAAAGAATGCCCGCCCATAAACACAACCCGGCCTGTATATGCATGTTTTGAAATCGATCATAACATCAGTAATATCACACAAGTTAATATCAGCTTTTGCGTTAACAATAGCTGGATTGCTAAAAACAATGTTACAAGTTCTATATTGGCAAGGCTAACTGAAGGCTGGGACAGTTTGTTGACAATAAAAACCAAAGAAAATGAAAACGAGACATGCTATGAAGCCATCAGTCCGAACCTTTCATGGTTTGCAATACTTGGCTTAACAATCCCACAAGTTTGTCAGCCATTGGCCAAACAGTGTGCTGGATATGCATTGCAGCAATGCAATATCGAGGGCACGGGTTGGGTTGATATTGAAAATTGCACATATGGCTGTAATATCAGCATGCTGTCATGCAATCCAGCCCCAACCCCTGTTTACATCTGTGAGCCTGGTCAGAGGAGATGCGCAGGCAGGGTTGTGCAGGAATGCAATGGCACGGCATGGCTTGATGTGGAGGAATGCAGGCTTCTTTGTTTTGA
>JAVZYR010000020.1:0-10013 GCA_038999435.1 Candidatus Aenigmatarchaeota archaeon
AATGCTGTCCTGTTTGCTTTTGGCTTTGAGCCTGGTAAACCAAGACATGTCGGGCATGTTAGTGTGTTTGGTTCAAGCTCACTAAGATTTGCCGGGTTTTGACATGGACAAAAGAGCTTCGTCCTCGTGTTCAACTGTACATGTGTCTCAAGCCCTATCTTTATCTTCATATCTCCCTCACCATTAGAATCTTATCAAGATATTGCCTTCCTACCTTATAGCCCTTTGGTATCTTTCCATAGATTTTAAAGCCCATCTTTTTGTAAAGCCTAATCGCAACCTTGTTGTCTTCAATCACCCAAAGCCTTACAATCTTTATCCCAATCTTTTTTGCCTCCTTCATTGCCTCTGACATGAGAATCTTTCCGAGCCCGAGCCCGCGAAAGCCATTTGCTACCATCAATCCCATTGTGCCAACATGCTCGCTGTGATTTGGGAACGGTGGGTTTTTTATAATATCACATCTTCCAACAATCTTTCCCTCATATTCTGCTAGCACATCTGCCCTTTTGCCTTTACTGATTGCCTTTAAAACAGACTTCAGATACTTTTTCTCTTCATTTATACTCACTGGCTTCATTAGCTCAATCCTTGCCCCTTCCCTCACAATTCCATTAACAAACCTCATCAGCGCCTCTGCATCACTGAACCTTGGCTGTCTGAGCAAAACCCTTTTTCCATTCTTTAACAAAGCATACCTTTTCATATCTCATTCACGATTGGGATATTTGGAACGCGCAATTTTATATTGAACTTTTTTGCCGCTTCAAGCAACAACATATCATCCCAATGATTGCCTATGAGATGAACACCTACAGGAAGGTTATTATGAAATGTGAATGGCACGTTTAGGTGTGGTAGACCTGCAAGGTTTGGCCCAACAGTTAGTATATCCATCTGATATTGCTGAAGTGGGCTTAATCCTGCTATCTCAGAGAATTTTGGCGCAATGGTTGGCATTGTAGGAGAAAGGAGCATATCATAGTGCTTTAATATGGTCTTGAATTCTTTTATAATCTCAGCCCTAACCTGAAGTGCCTTTAGATAATATTTATCCCTATATCCTGCAAGCCGAGCAAATGTACCAAGTATAATCCTCCTCTTTGCCTCCTCACCAAAATATGCCCCTCTTATTGCTGAAAAATATTCATTGAAATCTCCTGCTATCACACCTTCCTTGCCATATCTCATCCCACAGAATTTTGCAAGGTTCGTCGAGGCTTCGCTACAGGCAATGATATAGTATGCTGGTATGTGATATTTCAAAAGCTTCAATGAAACCTCTTCACATTCTGCACCATTTCTCTCTAACATTTTTGCAGCATCCCACACAGCATTTTCCACATCATCATCTGCTGCATCAAGGTACTCCTTTGGCAGAGCTACCCTTTTTATCTTTTTTGGTTTATTCAATTTTGCCTTGGCTGTCGTTGGGTCTCTTTTATCTTTTCCTGCAATGATGTCGAGCATAACCTTTATCCCATCAATATCCCTTGCCATGATACCAATCTTATCAAGCGAGTTTGCATAATCTATCAGGCCATATCGAGAGACAAGACCATATGTTGGTGTGAGCCCAAAAACACCACACCATGCAGCAGGACATGATATCGAACCGCCGGTTGATTGTGCCAGAGCAATGTGCGGCATATCCAGTGCAGCTGTAAGTGCTGCAGTCCCTCCTGATGAGCCACCGCAAACACGCTCCATATCCCATGGATTTTTTGGTATGCCATAACCAGAGTTTGTGCAAAATGTGCCAAAGCCAAACTCATCCTGATTCGTCTTGCCAATAATAAAACCGCCTTCGGCCTTGACCCTTGCAACTGCTGTTGCATCGTATGGCGGGGCCCATCCCTCAAGTATCTTTGAACCAGCAGATGATTGCATGCCTTTTACACATATACAGTCCTTTACAGAAACCGGAAGTCCAGCAAGTTTGCCTTTTGATGTTTTTGGCGCTGAACCCTCATCTGCCATTGTCACAAATATATTCAGCTTCTTGTCAATCTCCCTTATCTTCTCAAAAAGCCTGTGATAAAATTTTTGCAACTCATCCTGACCCATTCGCCTTTTCAGAAAATCAGCCACATCCATATTTTTAGTTGCATCATAAAATTAAATATGAAGTTCAAGGTCCTTCCCAGCACAAGGATTAAAAAAAGATATGTTGCCTTCAAGCTCATCTCTAGTGGGCCTGTGCAGCTGGCAAATATAAAAGATTCGATTAGGGCAAGTATTATAAAGTGGATTGGAGAAAAAGGATTTGGTGAATCAGGATATAAATTCATATCATGGGATGAAAAGCAAAAAATAGGCATTATCAGATGCAACCATACATTTGTCGATGATATTAAAGTTGCACTTGCCCTTGTTCATCAAATAGGTGATGAGCATGTCATTTTTGCATCATTCAGGGTCTCTGGAACAATAAAGGGTTTGGGAAAAGAAAAACCAAAGGTTGTGGAAGAGTGATATGGAATGGTTTTGGCTCTCTCTTCTTGCTGCATTTCTCTGGTCCATTGTAAATATTATTGATAAACATGTCATTGATAGCGAGCTTAAAGACCCGATATTATGCTCGGTTTCTTATACATCAGCTGTGTTTTTTGTTTTCCTTTTCTCTTCTCTTTTGCTCAGCAAAGTTGATTTTGGCATCGAATCTCTAATATCTTTTGCAGCAGGGGTTGTTTTTGGTTTTGCTGTGTATTTTTACTTCAAGGCACTTCGATATGGTGAGATATCAAGGGTTATACCTCTCTCAATGCTCGGCGTTTTATTTGTTGTGATGTTTGCGCTGATTTTTTTCGGAGAAAGCCTTAATCTATTAAATTATATTGGCATTGCATCTCTGCTTCTTGGTGCAATATTGATATCGTACAAAAAGGATAGGGCGGGAAAAAAATTTGTCCTGTTTGGTCTTATCTCAGCGATGCTATTCGCTTTGCGGGATATCTTGACAAAATGGAGTATGGCTGCTTCACCTCTTTCTGTCCTATTTTGGATAGCCCTTGGAACACTTTTCTATTCTTTGTTTATGATAGCCATTCATCATCCACATCTGAGAAAAAAGATGGTTTCAGGTGTTGAGCACATCTTTATCGTGTCCTTTATATCTGCTACAGCACTACTTGTGTTTGTTTTTGCAATGTCTATTGGCCCACTTTCTTTAGTTAGGGTTGCTGCAACATCACAAGGGCTATTTGTGTTCATTTTGGCATTATTTTTGAGCAAAACACATCCGCATATCATAAAAGAAGAGATGAGGGCAAGTATCATCGAGAGAAAATTGATAGCAATACTTCTCATTATCTTGGGTATAGCATTGATAGCTTAGCCTTTTGACTTTTTCTTGAATTCTTCCTCTGCTTCTTCCTCTTTGTGCAGGCCATACAAAAACAATTTTATAAGCCAAAAGCCGAGTATACCTCCAAGTAAACCACCAAAAAGATAGGGCCATGGAGAATCGAAAACAAATTCTGTGAACGGTTCATGACCAGGATAGAATGAGCGGTGTACATCAAAAACAAAAAGTCCCACAAGTGTTAATATTGCAGGTATTGTAATGAATATCGCATCTGCGATCAGCTCATCCTTTGTTATCCTACCTCTCATAAAAATTATTGTAATGTCATTATAAAAAATAAAAAAAGAAGTAGGCCTTTGACCTACTTTCTAAGAACAATCTCTATTGTTGAAACCCTTAGGTTTTCGTTTTCTTTTCCTTTTACCTCTTCTGTTCCTATTGTCACTTCTGTCTTTACGCCTTGCACAAATCTGTTCTTCAGAACCTCAGCCACATCCACTGCTCGGGATATAGCTCGGCCCCGTGCTTTTATTCGAACTTCTTTTGCGCCGTCCGAAAATTGTGTCATTGCTGCAAGGACGTAAGACATTGTTGGCTTTTTGCCAACAAGTATGACATTTTCGTCAGTTTTTGTTTTTTCTGCCATGCTAGCACCTCCTGTTTTGTTGCTTTATCTTTAATTTATGGTTTGGATTTTTAAGCATTTGCTCACCTAAGATACCCAAGTTCTTCAATAACTATATATGCCATCATGCCAGCAGCAAAAGTCATTGCAAACGCTTGTGCTGTCTGACTTAATCCAAACAAAGCTACATATGTGAGAAATCCACCAATGCAATACGCAACCTGCGTCAAAACCAATGCCTTTAGGGCGTGCATACTTTTCTTTTTTAAAAGGTATGGAATCGCTACTATTGAACCTTCTGGTATATTATGGATGGCCATAAGTGCTGCAGTCAGAATGCCTACTGCTTTATCTAAAATATAAGCTGAACCAAATGCAATGCCTTCTGGTAATTCATGAAAGCACATTGCACAGAATATAAGAAATCCTACCCGTTCAATACCTGTGATATGGCTATGAGGTATGGTTTTGTTAAGTAACAACATTAGAAATATCCCTGCAAGCATAGATAAAGGCGCCAAATATGTTATCAACGCACCTTCCCATACAAGTTCTGCAATAATCACAGACATCATAATCATTTCAACAATCAAAATCCTTTTCACCTGTTTGAATCTCTTTATTACAATCCAAGAAATTAATCCTCCAAGTAGTTGTGATAGCGCAACACCAATTAATAAAAATGTAAATAGTAGCATAGCTCAGCTTTTAACAAGATTGAATGTATAGTTTGCAATAAGTGGGCTGAATGCAATTTCAGTGCCATTGAAGACAGGATACCTGTCCTGACTCTCTATGACAACCTCTCCAACTGCATCTATTTTATATTCAAAATTGCATTCTACCCTAATCCAACCATTTTCAGAAACAGGATATATGCCTGTTATTAAAGGCATAATTTTTACATTTTTAATACCCTTTTTTATCACAATATTACCTTCTTTCTCTTCAATACTTTTTACAAGGTCTTTTTCATATTCATCAAGTGAATACCCTTCTATCTCAAGCACCTTTTTACACACATCATTTAGATTCTTCATATCTATCCCTTCAAATACAGCCTTTGGATATTTCTTTGAATCTTTAGGAAGTCTTTTTGGTAGAGTTGAAATTTTAGATTCAAACCTTGTCCTCTCATCCTGTTCAAAATTTGCAGCATTGGCCTTTGCAAAGTTAAAAATGCTTAGACATGGCATTTCTATCGTCTTCACTACCAAGCCATCCTTTTCGAGTTTTATATCCTTTGATACAAGTCCGGTTAAAGAGTAGCTTTTTGAAACCGAAATATTTTCCAAAGGCACAGCAACTACTTTTATATTGTTTTCATTTACATCTGTAATGCTAATTTCGTACTGTGGTAATTTTACTTGATATCCTTCCATAAATACATAGTCTTCGGATGTGTACACAGCTAAATTTTCTTTTATCCTGTTTTTAATAGATTCCACAAAACTTGTTTCGCTACTTGGCATTGTCTTCAGCACATCATAGCATGCCTGATAGGTTGAAAAAATTAGGCTTGTTTCAATGTATGCCTTTGCAGCCTTTAAACTATTTAATAATGTATATGTATCTTCCTGTAACATCCTTTCTTCTGTTCTTACAAACTTTTCTGCCTGGAATGCAAGCAAAAACATTATTATACCCATCACTACCAAAACAATAAGCAATATCTCTTGAGCAACACCTCTCATCTTCATGCCATACTCATGGATATTTTGAAATTACCCGGCCGTGCCCCAGGCAAAGGTATCTCAGCACTCCATCTCCCACCCATACCTGCCTTTCCTTCACCTATACCTAAATATGGTGATGGGTCAACAGCTGCTATTTTCTGCATGCTGTCTTTTCTCAATTCAAAATGCAAATGCGGACCTGTTGTTCTGCCTGTATTTCCACTTTTGCCGATCTCTTGGCCTTTGTAAACTTCGTCACCTTCATCTACAGTCACAGAGCTGAGATGCAAATAATATGAATAAAAGATATTGCCGTATATATTGTGCTTTAGGATAACATAATTTCCATTTCCATTGTTGCACTTACAACCCTCTTTTTCAGCATCTTCAAGGCTTGCTTCAAGACAATTAAAGCCGAGGCGCACATTAGGACATCCTGTGCCTACTTCTATTACTTCACCATCTTCAATTGTTTGAACAGTTGTGCCTATCTCTACTGCAAAATCTATCCCTCTATGCATGTATCCTCTCCATTCACCAAACTCAGAAGTTATCGCTTGTTTTAACTGTTCAGGCTTCATCCTCAATGGTGGATAAAAGATTATTTTTTCTTTTGGTACTTCTCCACCAAACCCAAATTGCTCAATTGGCACGTATGTACCAGGTGCTAAACCCTCTTTAAAAAGAATGATGCTAAAGTACGGGTCTATTTTTTTTGCTGTTTCATTAACAATAGCAATCTCCGATTCATTCCTTCCTGTAACATTTCTTTCCCCTAAAATTTGCATGAATGGCTTTCCTTTCTCTGACAAAAGCAAGCTTGTCATCTCAGCACCAGAATCTGCTGATTCTACGTAGATAGTCATAGTTGCCTTTGCCTTTGCATGCACTTTTTGCAGGCCAACGCCAAGTAAAAAAGAAATCCCAACTATAGCTATGGCTATTATCAAACCAAAGAATACTGTTGCTTGGCCCCTTAATCTATTCTTCATAACCTATCCATAACTTTGCAGGATGAATCTCATTTTCAACTTGTATGCTTGTATACACAACCCTTTCCTCTTTTCCTTCTTTGTCAAATTTCCAAACCTTTTTTGTGATTATGTCCTGTACCCATGCAAAATCTGCAACAATGTGCGGACAAATATCAGTGATTTTTTTCTTTTCATTCTCATCGAGAAAACTCGAATTTATATAATCATTACCCTGTCTTAAACATGCCTCCACTAATCTCTCAGCTGCTATCTTATTTATCTCTGCAGCAACTGTTTTGCTCGAATACTGAAGCTGTATAAGATTTGAAAACAATAAAACAACGCTCACTGCAAAAGTGCCAACTACGAGCAGACCAAGGAATACTGTATACATAAGCGAATACATGCCCATTTTTATTCCTCCTTATATTTCATGCCACGACACCTATGCCTGGTTTTAAACTTATGCCTCCTTCTGACTTTTCTATCCTAAGCTGCCTTATGTTTTTAAATTCCTTTTCTCCACCCATATCAAGCATTATGGATGCAGGGTCGGATTTTATTTTTTCATGCATAACCCTAACCTGATATCTTTTCTGAAGTATACCTGCCATCTCTATTTTGACATCCCATTCTGCTGCAAACACCAGTGTGGCATTTCCTTTTTCAACACCACCAAGTCCATTTATGCTCAGCGCAATCACACGGGCAAGCGCATCTGCCTGCTCCTTGCCATAGACCTGTGCAGTTGGCACAAAAATCCTTGGTATGATGAGCACAAGCACAACAAGGGCCATACCTATTGCAAATATTGCTTCAACCATTACAGAAACAGCTGCTTTCATTTTTGTGCTGTTTTCCCCTCACATTCTCCTTCTATAGAGCTAACTGCAAAACAACCCTTTTCTCTTTTTATTGTAATGCAATAGACCTTTTGACCTCCTTCCTCTCCTTCCAGACTAAGCTCTTGGCAGAATGGCATATCCATATTAATACACTCCTCTTTTATGCCACCAAGCTCTTCTTTCCACCATTTTTGAATTGCATCTTTAATATCACCAGGTATGTGCCAAATCTTGAGATAATCATACCATTTTTTTTCTTCTTTTGGCATAATAGGTGTTATAATAATATATCCTTTTGCTTCTTCTTCGCAAAATCCCTGCCTTGAATTTACAAATTTGAGAAAAGAAACACAGTCTCCTATCGTGATTGTTTCTGACTTTTCCTTTTCCCATGGCAAAAGGGTAAGCTCTCCAATCTTAGAGCTTGCAACAGCCCAACAAGGGCTAAAAGGGCCGTACTTGAGCAAGGGCCATACACGTACAGCAACAATAACTATCACAATCATGAGCATGAGAAGGCTAAATATCACAAGTATGATATCCCTTTCAATACCTCTCATATAAAATTTTGTTTTCAGGGGATTTATTGATATCAACCAGGTAATATAACTGGCTTGCCTACAAATATGCCTTGTATGAAATCCAAAAAAGATTTCACAAGATCCTGCGCACCTCCACCCCATCCCATAATCACTGCAAGAATTATGAGCACAACTATCAATCCGAGCACAGCTGCTATCAGGATTCTAAGAGACCATTCCATACTATCTTAATTGAAAACTTACTTTTTCCATATCCTCTGCCTGTCCATTTGATGTGATAAGCCTTGCCCTGTATACAATATCTATTGTACAGGGAAAATTTATGTTATTCGACAAGTTGTTTATGTATGGCGATAACTGTGACATAAGCTCTTTTGGCATAGTACCTAATTCTGTCCAGTATCTCTGGTTTTTTATTACATATTTTCTTTCTATGAGATTTTTTGCCCCTTGCCATGCTAACATATGGAAAGGTGGGCTTAGCCCTGTTGGACAGGTTTTTGGTAGTAGCTCTGCCCATATCTCAACCTCACCATCCTGATTTGCAAAGTATTCTAACCTGAATGGCCTGCCACCTGCCCTAATATCAGAAACACTATAAACTAAAAATGATGGTGCAAAAAGTTCTATTCTTGGGCTTTCATAACTTTCTTGACTATGATGCACAGTTAATGGATTTTTTGATACGAGTTCATTCATATTTGAATCGTGTATCAAATCTATATTCTCTTCTGTGCCTTTTTTGTTTTCTTCAAGTTCTATTTCTTTCATCTTTTTTAAATCGCTTTTCTCTAACTCTTTTACATATTCATCTATGAGACGCGCAACCTTCTCAATTTCATTTGCTTTTCTATCTAATTCCTTTTTCCTTTCAACCAAAGAATCTATCTTCTTTTCTATTTGCTCCATCTTTTGAACATATTCCAGTTTTGTTTTAAAAGAGCGCATCGTACGTTCTACACATTCGATATTAAAATGGGTGAAAAGCCTTATAGACTCTTCGTATCTTTTCTCGAATTCAGCGAGAGCTGGAGGATAGACAAGATATGCATTATAAATTACTGAACCTACATCTTCCAAATTTTTAATAATGTCATTTGCCTGTTGGCATAGCCCTTTATCCAGGCCTTGTTTATTAATTAACATATCAAGTGCTTCATTGGGGCAATATTTTAATATCTCATTAAACAGCATATCTATTTGAAATAATTTTTCAGAAACAAAGTCTATCTCATCACCAAAACCTGGTCTTATGACAAATTCCATCAAAAATTTAGTTGCACTATCGAAAAAATTATCATAACCATAATATTTTCCTAACGCAAAAAGTGCAGCATCTCCATTTGCTCTTTCAATAATAATCCTTGCAACCAATTCGTTTATTTTTTCAACATCATATGGTGGTTTGATATGTTCAAGTTGATCTGCCAGTTTTTCGGTATTCTTTGCTGAAGTATAAAGCATATCAAACATTGCTTCTTTAAAAAGTTCAGGACTATCTATTTTTGAAAAATCAAAATTATTTTCATTTACAGTTTTTGCTATATAATATAACATTTTATTCAAGACTGTGTTTTGAACCATTTTACTACTTTCTTCCAAAACATCTTTTGCAGTTTCAGGATAATTTGTCGCTTCTTTCAGACCATCACTGTATTTTTCTATTTTTTTGCCTATGTTTTTAAGCGTGTCACTTTTTAATTTGCTACCATATTTGGTAAGATTGGATGCAATTACTTCACCCAATTTGGCCTTGATTACCTCAAAGCAATATTTTATTGTTGTTTTTGCTGCACTAAAAAACAGCTCAGAAACAAAACCTACATTATTTATTTCTTTATGTTTTTTAGACCATTCTCTTATGTTATTAATCTCGGTCTTCTGAAACAAATCATAACCATAGTTGAGGGCAATATTTGCTCTCGTCATTATTTCTTCATCATCAACTATCTCATCACCGTCTGTGATAATCCAGTAATCATTCGATGGACATTTTTCAAATAAATCTTCTGAATCAGCACCAAATGGTCTATCTTTTCCTAGC
>JAVZYR010000021.1:0-9795 GCA_038999435.1 Candidatus Aenigmatarchaeota archaeon
ATAGAGAAATGATTTTCTGAGATAGCTGCAACATCAAAATCAGCCAGATATACGACCTGTTTTGTATGCTCCAAAAAGGCTGGGATGTCTGAGGATGCGAATATGCCATGCTTAGAAATACCAAGGACCAAAGGAGAGCCTTTCCTGCCTGCTATCATCACCCTTTCTCCCTCTTTCAGAACCAGCACTGCCCAGCTGCCCTGCAGCTGTCTCAGGGCATCTATACATGCCTGAGTAAATGTTTTACCTGCCTTGATGCTCATTTCAATTAGATGTGGTATTACCTCTGTATCCGTCTCTGATTTAAACTTATGGCCATTTTTGATTAGGCGGTCCTTTAATTCCTGCCAATTTTCAATTATACCATTATGGACAACAGCTATATGTCCACTGCAATCAATTTGAGGATGTGCATTTGCCTGTGTGACCGGGCCATGTGTTGCCCATCTTGTATGTGCTATTGCGATGTTGCTTGGTTTTAATTTCGTTATCTCTGCTTCGGATATCTTTCCAGTCTGCTTTATAATCTTCAATCTTTTTTCTGAAATAGAGCCAATCCCCCAACTGTCATATCCTCGGTATTCAAGCCTTTTCAGGCCTTCAAATACAATAGGGATTGCATTTTCTTTTCCCAAATAGCCAATAATACCACACATAGCGAAAGATTAGAAGAAGTAATTTATAAACTTTATCATAATAAATTTAAATATATTATAAAAAAATTTATAATGGTCTACTATTTGGTGCGGAAAGGAGAAGGTAGACAGACAGAGAAGGCAGTACACATATTAGACCAGAAGGGGCTTTCAGCACTCAGTGCAGAGGCGGTAAAGATTTTAAGGGCATTGGCACAGAGGCCGGCATCACCAATGCAGCTTGCACACGAGCTTGGCATGCATGAGCAGAAGGTATATTATCATATTAAAAAGTTGAGGGCAGCAGGCATGATAGAGGAGGCAGGCACAGAACAGAGGAGAGGGACGATATGCCATTTCTATACACCAACTGCACCTGCATTTGCATTTGAGATTGCCAAGACAGAGTCAGAAACAAGGCCAGACCTGCTTGAAAGATTCTTTCACGAGTTTGTGAAGGACGGAACATTCGATGGCCTGATTGTGGTTGGCAGTCCATGGCCGCACGGGCCCTTTCGCACTGCTGCAAGGGATGGCCATTACGCAGTACAGCTTGCAGGCATGCTTGGCAATCTCTGCATATTTAAAGGATTTGCACCAAGGCTTGATGTTGAGATAACAGAAAAGGAGCTAAGGCAAAATCTCATACTCATTGGCGGGCCTGTCACGAACATGATAACAGACAGGATAAACAGATATCTACCAGCAAGATTTGAATGGAAAGGGCAGTGGCAGATTGTTGCAGGTGGGAAAATGTACAGAGACAAATCAACAGGCCTGATTACAAAGATAGCAAGCCCTTTTGAGCCAAAAAGGCGCATAGTCCTGCTTGCAGGCCTTTCGTTTGAGGCAACGAGGCGATGCATAGAGGCCGTTGCAGCACCAAGCATACTGAAAAGGTATCAAAATATCCCATTTTATGAAATCATAAAATAATTTTAAAAGAAACATTTATTTTAAAAATTTTTCAATATTTTTTAATAAAAATTAAAAATTTTTATTTTTATTTTAATTGTGAAATTGTTTCAGGAAAGGCATTAATATACCCTGAAACAATTTTGATTATGAATTCAGTGAGCCCATGGTCTAAAGCTGTGGGGAGAACGAGGATGGAGGTAGATAGATGAATATTAAGAGGGTTCTTGCAGGAACCCTTGCTGCATTGACAGCAGGAGCAACCATGCTTTTTGCTGCGGCAGCTGCCCCTGCAGGCCTTGGTGATTACGTTGTCACTGACACGAACAAGATAACTTCTCCAATCATAGTTATCGGTTCGTCGGCAGCCAGTGCAACAGAATATCCCAAGGATGTTGTGGCAGCAGCAGACCTCGCTGCAGCAATTGCAGGTTATGCAACAAAGCCAGTACCTGTTGCTGGCATTAGCGCTGTGAGCGTAAGCGGCGGCGCGCTTGTTGCAACACCAAACAGAAACCTCTACTATCCTGACCTTTTGAGCGATGTAAAAACATCGTTCACAGAGGATGACCTAAGCATCCTCGCCTCAGGAGAAGTAGAACAAAAAGGTGCAACTGCTGTTAGTTATATGCAAAGGATATTTGTCGGAGACCAGCAAATCGGATTCAACAAGAATTATGAAAGCGAGGCAACAATGCCAAAGCTTAACATACTCTTTTCTGACACAGAGAATGCATATACATATATAGTCGACTTCACACCCCAACTCAACCTCACCAAGGCAGCGGGCAGAACAATAACATTGTTGGGCAAGGAATATGTCTTTGACAGCAATCCTGCTAACCTAAAAGCAGACTCTTTTGTGATCTTTGGCGCAGGTAAGCAGGAATTAAAGATGGCGCCTGGCGAAGAGAAAACAGTCACAATCGAGGGCAAGAGCCACACGATAAAACTGCTTGGTGTGGCATCTGCTGACTACTGCAGTGGAAATGTGCGATGCGCAACGCTTGTCATTGATGGTGAAGAAGAAGGTGTTGATGAAGGTGAGGTGATAACAATCGACAGCACTGATGTGTGGGTAAAGAGGATAGATGTCTTTACCTATCCATCAGAAGGTTACATAACACTGTCGATGGGTGCAGAGAAGTTGACATTTGTAAGTGGAACAGGAATACAGAAGGCAGGAGAGACAATAAAAGGCACTGAAGGTCTCACTGTTACAGGAACAGGCGATGTCATCACAAGGATAGAACTGCCTTACATGCCTGAAGAGGATACATACATAACCGAAGGCGGTTCTATGTCAGATGGCGTCTTCAATGCATTCAAGATAAGCTTTGGCACGATTGTGCCTGGCTTCACTGATGCAAGCAGGGACAAGATTGTGCTCAAGAGAGATGGCAGCACAAAAATAAAGATGCAGCTTACAAACTCTCTTGGCATGAAATACACAATCCCTGTTGTATACTATGACACAAGTGGAGATGTATTGAGCTTGGGAGAGAGCGCCTCAAAGCCATTAGTCATTAATGAAGCGATCGTACTTGAAAAGGATTACTACTTTGGCTTGAGCGCAGGTCAGGACACATTCTTTGCACAGGTCGTGGGCTTTGATTCAAGCAAGGAAACAGTCAAGGTAAAGGAGCTTGCCACAGGCAAAACAATTGAAGTGAAATGTGAGGCCGGTGGTGGCGGCTATTACATAACAATTGGTGGGCACGACTTTGCAATTGCAGATTGTGATGTAACAGCAAAAACAGTTGAGATAGACTTGACAGACGATGCAAGTGGTATTGCACAAATATACACAAAATCAGGTGCATTGATAGACGTCTCAAACATTGATGGTACAAGTGATGATGGAGTCATCAGCATAACAGAACCTGACTACATAGTAAATGGTGCTCCAACATCCGTTACATTAGATGTTGAAATAAATTCAGATACAACCACTGATAAAATCACTGATGTGGATGTGACAGGAATATCCCTTGAGCAAAAAGAGGACAGCGATTACTATTACGGAATAACAGATGTGGGAACATATGTTGTGAATGGTAAAGGAGACATTGACACAGCAGAGCTCTACATACCAGTGAATATGCCTGCACTCTTCACTGTGGCCTTTGGTCCTGATCCAAAGTTCACAGCTGCAGGCATTGAGACAGCAGTCAAAATACAACAGCCGGTTGCAAAGCTCGACAATGAGGTCGGGCTTGATGCAGGCGTTGACCTTATCTTGGTTGGCGGGCCTTGCGCGAACAAGTTAGTCGCAAGCCTTATGGGCGTTGCAGCTGGGGAAGATTGCCTGGCAAAGTTCACCACTGCAGTAGCAGCATGCGGTGGCTCAAAAGAGCTAATCAAGGAGTACACGCTTGCAAACGGCAAGAAGGCTCTTGTGGTTGCAGGTCTGAATGCAGACGACACAAGGGCAGCAGCAGCAAGGGCAATGAAGAACGACTTCACCTGCAAGTAAGCGAAAAATAAAAGAGGGTTTTCCCTCTTCCTTTTCTTTTTGTTTTGTTTTACCTGTGTAAGGTTTCTTTAAATCAGCATACAATTTTATTTATGAGGGCAGTGCCTTTTGCAATTATATTTTTGATGATTTTAGCCATACCTGTCGCAGCACAGATTGACTATTTCAATGGCATGGCTACGCTGGGTGATGACAGGGTCGAGCATCACATAGTAATGCGCTTTTCAGGGCCTGTGAACAGCCTTGAATGGAGCCTGCCATTCAATGTCTATAATCTGAAAACAGAGGCAGAGTTTCAGATAAACTGCAGGGCTGAGAAAGGAATAGCATGCACGATGTCTGCACAGCCAAACAAAACAGCCATCCTTGATTTCACAAGCAAGGCAGAGGTGATTGAGGAGGATGGAAAGCAGATATACAGGCTTGACTACACATTTCCTCTTGCAATAGAATCAGCAATCATCCTCATTCGCCTGCCTGAGCGGGCAGTGTTGGCAGAGGAGCCTGTCAATGCATCATATCTTCCTGCAGATGGAAATGTGATGACAGATGGCAAGCATATAATTGTCTACTGGGAAAGGAAAGGCCTAAAGGCAGGAGATGGCCTTGTATTCTCTGTGAAATACAAAGCACCTAAAATCTCTACTGAAAGCTATCTCTGGCTTGTGCCAATCCCAATCATCATTGCAATACCAATATTTTTGGCAATCCTATATCTTGTGATAAAAAGGCTACGAAGACAGATAATAACAGAAGTGCTTTTACCAGAGGAAAAGGCAATCATAGATTTTTTGAAACAAAAGGGCGGAAAGGCACTACAAAAACAAATAGCAAGGGAGCTTGATTTCTCAAAGGCAAAGGTATCGCGGGTCCTTAAGGTTTTGCGAAAAAAAGGTCTTGTGCACATAGAACCTGTTTCAGGCCGGGAGAACAGGGTTTTGCTAAGATATGAGAAAAGGAAAGAGGACAGAGAAGAGGATAGCACAGGAGCGCATTGAGAAACTTTTCAGCCTTGCGCAGAAAGAAAAAAATCATGAGCTTGCAAATAGGTACGCAAGGCTGATATGGCGGTTATGTCTGAGATACAATATCAGGCTGGGCAAGGAGCAAAAAAGGCGGATATGTCGACGCTGCCAGGCATGGCTTGTGCCAGGCAGGACAGCAAGGATAAGGGCAAGGCCTGAAAAAAAGGTTATTGTGTTGCAATGCCTGAGATGTGGCTGGACAAGGAGATATCCTTACAAAAAGATTAAAAAATAGTCAAACCAAAGAGAATTTATGTCAATAAGGTCTGTTCCTACAGAGAAGATGATAGAGAGCCTCACAGCCATACTTAGCAAGGAGCTTAAGCCGCCTGCATGGGCTGCATTTGTCAAGACAGGGCCTGGTAAGGCAAGGCCACCACAGCAGCCTGATTGGTGGGCAAGGCGTGCTGCATCCATTCTGAGAAAGGTGTGGCTAAATCCAGGTATAGGCGTCTCAAGGCTGAGAGGGCATTATTCAACGAGAAAGAATAGAGGGCATAAGCCAGAGAGGAGATACAAGGCAGGCGGTGCAGCCATAAGGCATATCCTACAACAACTTGAGGAAAAGGGATACATAAAAAAGGAGAAAAAGGGAAGGGTTATTACACAGAAAGGGCTTGAGCTGTTGGCAAAGGCGGCAAAGGGATGATATGCAACCAGAGAATATCGAGGCAATAAAAAAGGAGTTGATGAGACAGATTCTCACAAAAGAGGCAGCAGAGAGGCTTGGGCGGGTAAGGGCTGCAAACCCACAGACAGCAGCACAGGTCGAGCTTTATCTCCTCGAACTTTATCAGGCAGGTCAGCTCAGACAGCCTGTTACAGATGAAAAGCTTAAACAGATATTGACATTACTTGCTGAAAAAAAGGAATTTAGGATAAGGAGGGTGTGATGGCAAGGAACAAACCGGCTGGAAAAAAGATAAGGCTTTGTGCAGCAGGAAGGCATAGATATGCGCCGAGATGGGCTGATATAAAGAAGTTTGGGCTAAAGCATGCCCGCACAAGGCGGATAAGGGTTATACCAAGGCATTGGAGGAGGGATACGCTCAAGGCATGACAGAAAGGATTGTTGTTATTCCACTAAGGCAGGGATGGTTGAAGAAACCAAGGCAGGCAAGGGTACCAAGGGCTGTAAGGGACATAAAGGAGTATGTGCGCAGGCACTTTAAGGCAGAGGATGTGCACATATCCCAACTTGTGAATGAGCGGCTTTGGGCATCTGGCATAAAGAAGCCACCTGCTCGGATAAAAGTAAAGGTATCTGCAGAGGCAGGAAAGGCAAAGGTCATGTTGCCTGATGAATGATAATTGGAGATATACTTATTCTGAAAAGGCCAATACCAAAAGGCGAAGCAAAAAAATTTTTAGGAAATAGGATAAAGACAGTTTGCTGGTTAAAGGGCATCAAAGGCATTGAGAGGCAACCAGAGATTGAGGTCATTGCAGGTAATGGCACAGAAACTGTGCACAGAGAGACAGGATGCTTATTTGCAATAGACATTGCACAGTTCATGTGGGCAAGAGGGAATGCAGGTGAAAGGCAGAGGCTTGCACGGCTTGTGCAGCCAGGCGAGACGGTCATAGACATGTTTGCAGGGATTGGATACTGGTCAATACCCATAGCAAAGTCGTGTCCTGACTGCAACATCATTGCAATAGACATAAACAGCAAGGCAATAGAATATCTTAGAAAAAATTGCACATTGAACAGGATAGAAAATATTAGGGCATTTCATGGGGATTGCAGAAGTTTTTCAGAAAGGTTTAAGGGATGTGCGGACAGGGTCATTCTTGGCTGGCTGTTTGGACCTGAAAAATTCCTTGAGCATGCAGTCAAGATGCTGAAAAATAGGGGGATTTTGCATCTACACTTTCTTGACAGATATCTAAACAGATCTGTTATTGTTGAATTGATTGAAAAAACAGGTTGTAGACCAAATATCATTTATGAGGGAAAGGTTAAGAAATACGCACCAAGGGTCCTGCACAAGGTGATGGATATAAGGATAGACAAAGATTAAATCCCTTTTTTCAAAATCATACATGGACATATCAGCATTCACAAAAAGGCATTACAAGGTTTGGGAACATGTAGCAGTCAAGCTCTGCCATTGGTGCAGGCTTAGCCTAAAGAATAAAGGATTTTGTTACAAGCAGAAATTCTATGGCATTGAATCGCATCGCTGCCTTCAGCTCTCTCCTGCATTTCTTTGGTGCACAAACAACTGCATAAAATGTTGGAGGCCAAGGGAATGGGAGATGGTCATGCCGAGCAAATGGGCTGAGCCAGAGCAGATTCTGCAGTTTTGTCTCGATGCACAGAGAAGGCTTCTCTCTGGCTTCAAGGGCTATACAGGCACAGATAGAAAAAAATGGACCGAAGCACAGAGGCCATGCCATGCTGCAATATCTCTCATTGGCGAGCCAACCCTCTATCCAGCAATCAGTGAGCTGATAGGATTTTTGAAACAGAAAGGATTCACAACATACCTTGTCACAAACGGCATGCTTCCTGAAAGGCTTGAAGGCATGACAGAGCCAACGCAACTTTATCTCTCGCTCGATGCAACGAACGAAAAGATGCATAGAGAGCTAAACAGGCCAAAATTTACCGATGCATGGCAAAGGATGGAAAAAAGCCTAAGCCTACTTCCATGTTTTAAAAACACTGTCCTGCGCATAACTGCCATATCTGGCTACAACATGCAAGATGCTGGTGGCTTTGCAAATATTGTTAATAAATACAACCCATCCAAGGTTGAAGTGAAGGCATATATGCATCTTGGCCATTCAAGGAAGATTTTACCTGCTGATGCAATGCCAGGCCATGAACATGTCAAGGCATTTGCAAGGGCCATTGCAGAGAAATCAGGCTACAGCATTATTGATGAGCAGAGAGCCTCTCGCGTTGTACTTCTTGGATAGACTTTCCTCGTGCACTTGGCTTTATCCTTATTTTGCCATGCAACCTTGCAAATTTCCTTCCTTTTAATTCCCATAAAAATATTGCAAGGGCTGCAATCTCTGAATGTGGTTGATTGCTAACAGCAATATTCCATCTTGCATGCCTATAAATTTCACTTGGCACTTTTGGTCCGCCCACAACTATGAGCAGGTCCTTGCATTTTTTTATCTCTCCTATTTTTCGCTGAAATGGTATGCCATACATTGTAAGGTGGACTATGTTATGTTTTTTGAAAATATCTTTCCATCCTTTTATCCACTTCACATCAATACCTTTGCCCCATTTATCTTGCATTGCTTCAATCCTTTTTTCAAGCCCTGCATCCCTTATCCCTGTGTAGAAGAATCTTTTCACACCGAAAATACGGGAAAGAAGTATGCAATGCGTTGTTATCCTTTCATCCCTTTTAGGTCTGTGGTCAAGTTTCAGCACATCTACCATATAAATTAAATTTAGAAAATTATTTTATGAAAAGATTAATTCTGCTCCTGCTATTTTTACCAAGTGTATATGGCATGGAGATGGCTGCAGAGATGCGAATTGACAGCGGTGTTTATGGCACAATGAAATTTAGCAATGTTACAAGTCCATTCAATCTAACATTACCTGCTGATGCAGAGATTGAGATTGATGGCATGCCATCACAAAATCCTGCCTTAATAGAAAGGGAATGTCAGCTTGTATTTTTTGCAAGAAGCCCTGTTGAGCAAAATGACAAAAATTTTTTCCTTCTTGACCTAAAAATCCCACATGGCGCACAGTTCGATATCTCTCTTTCCCTTCCTCGCGGTGCATGGCTTGAGAAGGCATTCCCTGTGACACACAGCCTTAAAACAGATGGCGAGAGGATAAAAATTTCCTGGTCAGGCATAGCAAGCAATGAGAGCATAACACTCTTTGTTGTTTATCAAAAAGAGACCTTTAGCTGGATTTGGCTGATACCTATAGTATTGGCTATGATTTTTGTTGGGCTTTTCACAACAAGAAGGAAAAAACCAAAGGAAATTGTACACCTGCTACCTGATGAGAAGATTGTTTATGAAATGATAAAGGCAGCACATGAGATAAGGCAAAGAGATATACAGCGGCAGGTTGACTTTTCAAAGGCAAAGTTATCACGCATCATACGTCGGCTACAAGAGATGGGAGTCATAGAGGTTATCCCACGCGGGAACACAAACATCATAAGGCTGAAAAAATAGTTTCATTTTGTTTCATATGATTTAGTTATATCGGTTGTTTCAAGATTTAATCGGAGGTGAAAAATGAAAAAGGCTTTCATTGCACTACTTGCATTGGCGCTGCTTGTGGTGCCAGTGGCTGCACAGGAAGAACAACCATTGGTAACAACAATGGAGACAGAGCCGGGCGAAGAGCTTATCACAGAGACAGGCGGCATAGCACCTGATAGCCCATTGTATGTCCTTGACACATTAGCAGATGATATCGCGCTTGCCCTGACATTTGACCCAGAGGCAAAGGCAGAGCTTGGGGTAAAGATTGCTGAAGAAAGGTTGATGGAAGCAAAAGAGATGGCAAAGAAAAACAGAACAAGAGAGATGAACAGGGCAATTGAGGAATTTGGAAAAATAATGAACAGGACAAGGGATGCGGTCGATGCAATACCTGATGATGGCAGGCCAGAGATTGCTGAGAGGGCTGCACGAGCAACTGCAAGGATACAGGCAAGGGCAGAGAATGTTACATTGAAGGCATTGATAGTCATACAAACTGTATCAGAAAAGGTACTTGCAAATGCACCTGAGCAGGCAAGGG
>JAVZYR010000022.1:0-9633 GCA_038999435.1 Candidatus Aenigmatarchaeota archaeon
GTTATGTTGTGATTGCATGTATTGGAAACTCTTCTGGTGTTGGCAATACAGAGCCAGAACTTGGACAGACGTATAAACTTATTGAGGAATATGAAAGAAAGATAAAAAGAAAGGAGAAAAAGAAAAAATGGAGATTTTTTCAGACCTCCACATCCACAGTCGATTCTCTCGAGCAACTTCCTCAGATATAAGTATAGAGAGCCTTGAGAAGTGGGCAAGAGTAAAAGGATTAAATCTTCTCGGTACAGGTGATTTCACACATCCTGTGTGGTTTTCTGAGCTAAAAGAGAGGCTTCAGCCAGAAAGAGGGATTTTAAAAACAGCAACAGGCTTTTCATTCATCGCAACAACAGAAATATCAAATATCTTCTTAAAAAATGGTAAACAGAGAAGGGTCCACAATATAATAATTGCGCCAGACCTTGAGGTTGTTGGAAATATAAATGATTGGTTGAGCAAAAAAGGCAGGCTTGATTATGATGGCAGACCTATCTTTTCAATGGATTGTCAAACCTTAATAGAAGGCTTGATTGATATTGATCCGTGGATTGAGATCATCCCTGCACATGCATGGACACCATGGTATGGTATATTTGGCTCAAAGACAGGATTTGATTCAATAGAAGATTGTTTTGGGGATTTTTCCAAATACATCCATGCAATTGAAACAGGCCTTTCCTCTGACCCTGCAATGAACTGGAGGTTATCTACATTGGATAGATACAGCCTTGTCTCATTCTCAGATGCACATTCATACTGGCCATGGAGGCTTGGAAGGGAATGCACTGTTTTTTCATGTGAGATGGACTATAAATCGATAATAAGGGCCATTAGAGATCATAATATTACATTCACTATAGAAGTTAGCCCTGCCTATGGTAAATATCATTGGGATGGTCATAGAAGCTGTGGTGTGTGTCTAAAACCAAAAACAGCAGAGGGTATGAGAAATCTATGCCCTGTGTGCAAAAGGCCTCTGACAATGGGTGTACTACATAGGGTTGAAACATTATCTGATAGACCAGATGGCTTCACACCAAGCCATGCAAAACCATTTTTCTCAATCATACCACTTTCAGAGATTATATCAAATGTAACAAAATCCGCTGTTAACAGTGTGAAAGTATGGGAAATTTATAATAAACTTATAGAGAGGTTTAACAACGAATTTTATGTCCTTCTCAAGGCAGGATTGGATGAAATTGAGAATTTAGTAGGGGATGAAATTGCAAGATTAATAGATAGCATGAGAAGTGGTAAAATACAAATACAACCAGGATATGATGGGGTATATGGAGTTATAACAGAGACTGAACCAAAAGAAAACATCCCTAAAGAGATTGCACAACAAAACCTTTCCAGTTTTTTTAGACCTGCTCAGATTTAACAGTTATCTGTATGGTTTTATCAACAAAATAGCCATGCTCTGCTATTATAGTTATTGCCCTCTCTTCAGATATGTTCTTTAATTCTGTTAATTTTAATTGACATTGAATTGTATTCCCCCTTCCTTGATATAGGTCTATGACCATGGGTTTTGAAAGACAGTCCATCTTAATGTTTGGATATAGCTCTGCAGATAATTTTATTTTGTTCCAACCAGTGGATGGTTTTTTACACTCACCTGGCAAGCACGCTGTACCACCTCCGACATTGCTTATATGAATTGTTATGGGAAACGTTACCGAGTTTGCACCAAAACTGTATCTAACAGGTGTTGGTATGTCTATACTAACCTTTATTGGTGCACGAACAGGCTCTACTTGGCTTATTGATATTGGTTTGCCCTGTGCTTGTGCAGCTTGTAATTCAGCCATTGAGACGACCTTTATAACCTGTCTAAAATATGCCTTGTATGTATAAAAAACCCTTATGGTTGCTTCATACGTTTTTTGAAAACCTGGTCCGTATTGAGGTATTTTGTATGTCCATGTGCACATCTTTTCTTCACCCGGCACACCCCAAAATGTATTCGGTGGTTTAAGAGAGAAATGCTCAGTAGTTGTAAAGCGACATTCCTTTTCATTTGGAAGCTTTTCACCACCAGATGTCCATGGTCCTGAACCTGCTGGTTCACAACACCAATCTTGATCAACGCCCAACAACTCAGCCCATACATTTGTTGCAGCAAAAGAGCCCTGATTCTGCATCCTTAAATAGAAATTTATCTCTTCACCAGGATATACAACAGGAAAATCAGAACTAAATTCCTTTATCACAATCCCATCCCCTGTCTGAACAGAGGCTATACAGCCTGATAGCATTACAAAAAGGATAGGTAGGATTAAGGTCCATTTCATGAAAGTTTATATTCCCCAACCAGTTGTTGCTCTCCGTGCACCTTGAACAGTTACTGTAACCTCGTTTTCAACATAGTATGGATATCGCAATGTGATTGTTATGTCTCTATCCTCTGGGTAATCTGGGAATTGTGATACAGAAATCTCACATGTTATAGTCCTCTCCTTTCCTCCGCTGAAAAGGCCTAATTTGTTAGGAGATGCATAGCTTGAACAATCGCCAACCAATGACATGCCTATTGGAAGTTCTATTTTCATCTCAACAGGATAAAATGTTGCTTGTGATGTGAAAACACTTCCCCAACCCCATGCACTCCAACCATGCTCATCAGGCCTTACAACACCTCCACCAACATTTGTTATCTTTATACCAATCGGTATGATACGTTGAGTTAGGCCATACTTTTTTGTTTCGACAACAGATCCCCTTGACATGACCTCGATGCTTAGCGGGCCTGCTGTTTGTGTTACAGGCTGTGGTGTTATGGCTTTGCCTTGCTCAATCATAACCCTAAATTCATTTTCAGGAACAAGTTTTATCCTATAAATGGCATTCGTTTGATATTCATAGTAAACCCTTACAGCTGGTCTGTATGTCTGTGTTATGCCTTGTGGTAATGAAGGTGCTTCGATACTCCATTCATGACCTGCTGTTCCACCAGGTACGCCTGCTTGTACATCTCTTGGAGAAACATCAGGAAGGTCTTTTGATAACGAACCTACAAAAAATGTCCCGCCCCAATCAGCGATATTGAAAAGTTGTGCCCTTACATTCTTAGCAATGGCATCACCTTGGTTTTGCACCTCAAGTGAAAATGTAACAGTTTGGCCTGATTCAACAGATGTTGGAACTGCCTGCCATCTTGTTATTACAAGACCAGCCCCTGCAGCCCCTTGTCCAGGCCCAACACATCCAGAAATAAGCATCACTGAAAATATCACAGGTAGTAAGAACAGATACTTTGTCATTTTAATTATTGAGCATGTAAATTTAAAAGCTTTAAATTGCCGGTTCTATCGTAACAGGGACCTGTGCCCTGAACTCATACTCATAGCTTACATTCGTTGTAATGGACATAGAAATTGTTGGTTGTTGAAAGTTTAATGGAGTTATGTTCTCGCATACAAGAAGAGATGTTCTTTCTTGTATAAGCCTTATGATCTTATTCTCTCCCCACTTTTTTTTACATTCATTTAATTTTTTAGTAATATTCTCTGCATCAGAGCGTTGGCTTGTAGTTGAAAAGTTTATATTATCTGTGCTTATGGTATTATCTTTGACAAAACCACTCCCTCTATTTTCTATAGTAAGTATGGCTGTAAATGGCTGGCGGTTTTTTGGGTCAACGGGTATTGGTTGTTGTTCCTGTGTTGTTAGTATTGGCTTAACAGGGCCAAATCCAAGTGTCAGTGCACCTGGTGATGGTCTATATGTTCCTGCAGAGAGCCTTGCCTGCATCTCTGTATAATCTATGAACTCGATAGTTGAATAGGATGTGGTTGTGTAATTGTATGTTGCCTTTATTTTAAAACCACCTTCTGGGCATGTTGTAGCGAATTTTATGCCTTTGCTTGCTGTAAGCATCCATTCAATCTGTTTTGTTTCCTTTGGTAATAGAGATATGGTATTTTCTTTGTTTGATGTCAATGACCATGTGCCTTCGCACCAATCATACAACTCAACTTTAACATCGTCAATTTTTGTTGACCCTCTATTCTCAACCCATGCTACAATCTTTGTGCTTTGGCCAGGCGCAACCTTTGCAGGCAATGCCTGAAGGCTCTTTATAACAATCACATCATTTTCATATTGTGTTGTTTGAGGGCCAAAGAATGGGAGAAATGAAAGGTCTGAAATACAGCCTGATATACACATTATAGGTAAAAGCCAAAATAATACTGCTAAAATCTTTCTCATTTTTAATTTTGGATTTACATATTTATTTATGATAGGGCAGCTCACATTTCAGTTTGTAATCGCTGCATTCATATTCTTTGCTCTTGTTGTTTATGTAAGTGGCCTTATGAATAGCATTTTCCAAAACTACATAGACCTTTCTGATTTCGAAATAAGAAATGAAAAACTTCTTACATTCAGCGAGGCACTTCTTAAACATGGATTGACAGAGGATTGGCCTGTATTAAATAAGGAAAAGATAGAAGAATTTTGCAACATGCCAAAAGATGATGTTATAGAGATGTACAACCTTAAAAGGCTGTATGCCTTTGGTCCACAGAAATATAAATACAGGTTAGAGATATTAGATAAAAAATGTGGTGATGAACTTCCTAGCAACTATGCCTCGATAAAAAGATTTGCCATTTTGGATAATAAATTGGTAAGTGTGTTTGTTGCAATATGGTGAAAAAAGTCATCATCATGGGGGCAGCAGGACGCGATTAGCATCTCGCGAATTCCACAATTTTAATTGCTGCTTCCGTGACAGGCCAGAGTATAAGGTTATTGCATTTACTGCAACACAGATTCCGTTTATTGAAGGGAGAACCTATCCTGCTATTCTTGCAGGCAGGCTTTATCCAAAAGGGATTCCAATATACCCTGAAGAAAGCCTATCAAAATTGATAAAAAAACATGCTGTTGATATCGTGGTATTAGCATATAGTGATGTGCCATATTCCTATGTTATGCATAGGGCAAGTCTAGTCGCAGCATGTGGTGCAAATTTTGCACTTATAGGCCCAAAAGAAACAATGTTAAAATCAAAAAGGCCTGTTATATCTGTTTGTGCTGTACGTACAGGTTGTGGAAAGAGTACAACGACAAGATATATATGCAGGCTTCTTTTGGAAGCAGGAAAAAGGCCTATTGTTGTAAGGCACCCAATGCCTTATGGTGATATCAAAAGGCAGGTATGCCAAAGATTTGCAAGTTATGCTGATATGACTGGATGTACAATCGAAGAAAGGGAAGAGTATGAACCTCTAATTGATATGGGTATTGTTGTGTATGCAGGTGTTGATTATAAAAAGGTTTTAGCTGAAGCAGAAAAAGAGGCTGATATAATTGTATGGGATGGTGGAAATAATGATTGGCCATTCTTTAAACCAAATCTACACATCGTACTGGCAGATGCGCTCAGGCCAGGCCATGAAATATCATATTGGCCAAGTGAAGTGAACGTGAGGATGGCTGATGTGATTATTATAAACAAGCAAAGCTCGGCCCGAAGAGAGAATGTAGAGATGATAAAAATGAACATTAAAAGATGTAATCCGTATGCTGTTGTAATTGATGCTGATTCAGATATATTTGTCAGTAGCCCTGAGATGATTAAAGGAAAGGATGTTCTTGTGATTGAAGATGGACCAACACTTACACATGGTGGTATGCCATATGCTGCAGGTTTTATTGCTGCAAAAAAATATGGAGCAGATATTATTGATCCAAGGCCATTTGCTATTGGAAGTATAAAGGCTGTTTATGTCACATATCCACATCTCGGGCCTGTGCTGCCTGCAATGGGCTATTCAAAGAGGCAGATAAAAGAACTTGAAAGAACGATTAATAGATGTGAATGTGATGCTGTGATATCAGGTACACCTATAGATTTAAGAAGGATTTTGAAGATAAACAAACATGTTGTGCGTGTGCGATATGAGCTAAATGAAAGTGGTAAAAGCAAGCTCAAAATGATATTAAAAGAAAGGGGATTTATATGAAATAGTTGAATCTGCTATACCCCTTTCCATAGTGCTGCAAGGGCCCGGGCTGCTGTGTTTGGATAAGAGAAACAGGGTATGCCTTGCTCCTCAAGTGGTTTTTTCAGCGCTTCAGTGTATCTACCTCCTGCTGCCACAACAACCATTGGTTTTTTACCTGCAAATTCTGGTATAACATCTGCGATATCTGATGTAAGTGTTGGTATTTGAAAGAGTGTTATGAGAAGTATCATATCTATGTTTTTGTCATCTATGCATGCCTGTATTGCAATCCTGTATCTCTCAACATCTGCATCGCCTGTCAGGTCTATCGGATTTGACACCACAACATGCTGTGGTAATGATTTTTTTAACATAGCCTTTGTCTTTTCGCTCATCTCTGCCATCCTAAGCCCTGCCTGTGCCACAGCATCAGCTGCAAGTACACCAAAACCTCCACCATTTGTTATTATTTGTACATTAGGTCCTGTTGTTTTTGGTTGTGTTGCAAGCACACGTGCAAAATCGAATATCTCTTCTAATCCATTTGCTTCTATTATACCAGCTTGTTTAAACGCAGTTCTATACACATCAGCAGAACCTGCCAACGAGCCTGTGTGTGATAGCGTTGCCCTGCCACCTTCTTCTGTTATGCCTGCCTTGAGAACAATGACAGGCTTCTTTTTTGTTATCCTTTTTGCCATTTCATAGAATTCCCTTCCCCGCCTCAGCCCTTCAAAATATGCACATATCACCTTTGTTTTTTTGTCACGTGCAAGAAAATCAATCAGGTCTGCTTCATCGACATCAACAGCATTGCCATATGAGACAAAGCGTGATATACGGTAGCCTTTCATTGCCATCCAATCAAGCATCACAGAACCAAGCGCACCCGATTGTGAAATAAAGGCAATATCACCTGCCTTTGGCCTATCAAGTTTATATCGCGGTAAAAAGAATGTATCTATGCCTGAATATGGATCATAAACACCAAGACAGTTTGGCCCTATGATACGCATGTGGTATTTTTTTGCAATCTCTTTTACCCTCTTTTCCCCTTCAACATTTCCTATTTCTGAAAATCCTGCTGAGATGATGATGACGGCCTTTATACCAGCCTTGCCGCAATCCTCAAGCACATTAGAAACTATGTTTGCAGGTGTTGTTATGATTGCAAGATCTATATGTTCTTGAATATCAGTAACCTTTGCATAACATCTTTTTCCAAGTATCTCCTCAGCAGAAGGATTGACAGCAAATGTCTTGCCTTTGAAATACTCAATTAGATTCCTAAATATAACATGGCCTATTTTATGTGGATGTCGAGATGCCCCAATGACTGCAATTGTTTTTGCAGAAAAGAATCTTTCAAGAACCATATTTATTTTTGGGCTACAAATCTTAAATGATGATTAGAAAAAAGATTGCAGAAAGTGTTGAGCAGTTGCCAGCAAGTGTGATGGGAAGGCTTTTGAAGATTTTGTGTGAAAGGCGTGATGTGATATCACTCGGGCCCGGTGAGCCTGATTTTAGCCCGCCAAAAAATGTTGTTGATGGGATAAAAAAAGCCCTATACAAAGGTGAGACACATTATTCCCCGCCAGAAGGACGATTAGAATTGAGAGAGGCGATTGTGAAAAAACTTAAAAAAGAAAATGACATTATTGTTGGCCCTGAACAGATTGTCATAACATGCGGCTCAACAGAAGGTATTCTTCTTGCCCTACTTTGTACAATAGACCCTGGAGAGGCTGTAATGACGGTTGATCCTGGCTTTCTTACATATATACCAACTATAGAGCTTCTTTCTGGCATGCCTATATTAGTGCCGAGCAGTGCAGATGAGGATTGGCAATTTGACTATGATAAGGCAAAAAAGGCTATACTTCCTGAAAAAACAAACGCGATAATTATAAATACACCCCATAACCCAACAGGCGCAGTATATAACAGATCTACATTAGAAGAGATTGCTGATTTTGCGAATGAATTTGATTTGTTGATCATATCAGACGAGGCGTATGAGAAATTTGTTTATGATGGATTTAGACATATCTCGATTGCATCTTTAAATGGGATGGAAGAAAGGGTCATAACCCTGCATAGTTGTTCAAAAACCTTTGCCATGCCTGGACTAAGGTTGGCATGGGCATCTGGACCTAAAAAAATAATAGATGTGATGAAAAAAATACATCTCTACACATCGCTTTGTGCACCAACGCCTGTTCAGATTGGAATATTAGATGCTATGAAAAGGGATGTTACATCAAAGATGATAAGGGAGTATGATAAAAGAAGGAAATTTGTGATGTCATGGCTTGATGAAAATGGATTGCCGTATGTAAGACCAAGAGGGGCATTCTATGTCTTTCCTGACATATCTCAATTTGGTAAAAGTTCGTATGATTTTGCTAAGATGCTGCTTGAAATGGGAAAGGTTGCTGTTGTACCTGGAACTGAGTTTGGAAGATGTGGTGAAGGTTATATAAGAATTTCTTATGCAACAGAATTTGAAAAAATAAAGTTAGGTCTAAATAGGCTCTCAAGATTTATACATAAGTTGAAATAGCTATGTTATTGCTTTAAGCAAATCGTGAAGTTCTATCCAAAATTCATTGCCTGTTAACCAATCTTTGGCTGGAGTAAAGAGCCATTTTCCGTTTTTCTTCCATGCAAGCAAGGGTATTGCGCCGGCCCTCTTTGCCCACTCTACTAGCCCTTGTACATTGTTTTTTTTAAATATCATCTTATCAGAATATTTGCATTCTATGGCAAGGATGAAACCTGATTTGATTGCCAGCACATCAAGAGGATAAAGCCGCGAGCCAGATGATGCAGACCTTATAACAGAAAAACCAAGATGATTCAAATAATGTAAAATCTCTCTTTCCCATCTCACCCCTTTTGCATATGTTTTCATTTTAATTTTTATTTTAATGATTATTATGCTGGAACCAAGGCTTAAACTTGCTAGTGATATAATCGGAGAGATAGTTCTCAATGAAAACCCTCATTTAGCAATGAAAAGATGGAGGAGTATATTCAGAATATCACAAAAGGAGCTTGCTGCTGAACTTAAGATATCACCTTCTGTTATATCCGATTATGAATCTGGCAGGAGAAAATCACCTGGTATTTTGATGATAAAAAGATATGTCCTTGGCCTTCTTGATATTGATAGAAAAAGAGGTGGTGATGTGCAATGCTCATTTGTACAACAAGGTCCTGATATATCAACAGTGATAATAGATAGGAAGGATTATGAAAGGCCTATATCAATTCAAGATTTTTGTAAAAAAATAGGAGCTGAGATTGTTGTTGATAAAAAAGGTTTTTTGTATGGTCATATGATTATAGATTCGCTACGTGCAGTTACGCAAATTATGTATTCAGAACTTGCTAAACTACCTGAAATGTCGATTAAAAGAGCACTTATTTTTACAAAGCTGACAAGGGGCCGAACACCACTTGTTGCACTAAAAGTAGCAGCTGTTAAACCAGGGCTTGTTGTGTTGCATAACATTAGCCGTGTTGATGAGATTGCAAAGGTGATTGCAGAAGTAGAAGACATCGCACTTGCGATATGCCCGATTGAGGATATAAATATTTTAATAGATAGATTGAAAGAGATTACCTGATTATATTTTTTTAGTATAACATTTTATTTCAGGTT
>JAVZYR010000023.1:0-8850 GCA_038999435.1 Candidatus Aenigmatarchaeota archaeon
TTAAAATAAAATAAAGCAAAATTTCTATACTTCAGAATAGAAATCATTTTAAAGCAAAACTTCATATGAAGTCACATGAACCTTGGCCTTTTTGGATGGACAACAAATCCATTCACTCTTAACATAGTGCCTAATCTTTTTGTTGGGTATAAAAAAGAGATGCAGACTTTGCAGGAGACGCTTGAGAGCAATACAAAATGCACAGTAATTGTAGGAGATGCTGGAACAGGAAAAACTGCCATGCTTAGATACATATCTGATATGCCATTTAATGGTTTCCAATATGTCTATATTCCTAAGCCACCAAAAGATGAGAAGGGATGGGAAAGTATATTTCAGAAAATGCTCTCACGATTTGATTTTGGTTTTAGAAAGCCAGATATATACCAGCTTCCTGAAAAACTAAATAAGAAATTTTCAAAAAAGCCATGTGTGCTTCTTGTTGATGAAGCACATGAAGCGAGCGGAGAGAGCCTTGAGTGGCTAAGAACATTTGCAGACCACTGCGACAACCTTTTTATTGTTCTTGCAAGTCTGAAAGATTCTGAATTCATTTTTAATATATTTAGGCAAAGAATAGGGAATAAAATCGAGCTTAAAGGTCTTGACAAGCTAGAGACTGCCGAGCTTATTAAAAGGCGCATTGAATGGGCAGGAGGTCAGGGTACAGGGCCATTTACACATGATTGCATAGAGGTGATATATAACCATTCGATAGGCATACCAAGGGCAATATTAAAATGCTGCAATGAAATAATTTCACATGCTACCCAAAAAGGCATATCAATTATCGATGCCTCCTTTTTGAGATCTATTTCGAATATAAATGGCATTTGCCTCAACAACTTATCAGAAAAACAAAAAATTATTTTAGAAGCATTGGATGAATATCCACAAACACCTTCTGAGCTTGCTGATAACCTTAAATGGGGTAAAAATAGAGACCATGCAGTTAGGGCAGTGAACAATATGTTGAGAAGGCTTATGTCTATGGGGCTTGTGGAAAGAGAAAAGATGGGAAAGTGTTTCAAATATAAAATAACGGCAAAATTTGCAGCCCTTAGAAAAAACGAGGAATAAATATTTAAATACCTTCTCTCTCATATTTAACATGGAAGAAAAAGTACGAAGTAGACAACTGATTGGAAAAATTATGATATCCGAAGAAACAGGAAAAAGATTCGGTGTTGTGGCTGATGTGGATTTTGTTACCGATTCTGGTGAGCTTTTGAATCTTGTTCTATCTGAAATAACATCAGGTGTCAAAATGAATCTTCCTCAGGACGACAAAAATAGATTTTTGGTTCCATTCTCAGCAGTTAAATCTGTTGGTGATTTTGTAATAATAAGCGAAAAAGAGATTTGAACTTTTAAATAATAAAAATATCGTATTATTTTTATTCTATCTCTCTACTCTTCAACATCCTTTATACCTTCGGATGTAACCCTAAATATCGCCTCGCCTTCTGGCAAGTATGGAGAATCAATAAGCTTTGCAATCCTTTTATCCTCCTTTGACTTTCTCAGATACAGCCTATAAGTAGCCTGATGTCCAAGCACATGGCCGCCAATTGGAGCTGTTGGATCACCGAATAGCACATCAGGTCTTGCCATTACCTGATTTGTGACATAAACTGCTATGTTATGAACATCTGCAAGCCTCTGGAGCTTGTGCAGATGTCTATTCAGTTTTTGTTGCCTATCTGCAAGGGTCCCTCTGCCAACATAATCTGATCTGAATGCTGATGTTAAAGAATCAACAATAAGAAGTTTGACATTATTCTTTCTTATTATACCATCTGCCTTTTCAACAAGAACTATCTGATGGTCTGAATTATATGCACGGGCAACCAAAACAGAACTTAGTGCCTTTTGTGGGTCAAGGCCAGCTGCTTTTGCAAGCTCTATAATGCGCTCAGGCCTAAATGTCCCTTCTGTATCTATAAATATTGCCTTGCCTTCAAGGCCTCCTTTATCTTTTGGTAATTGCACATTTACAGCAAGTTGAAGCCCTAATTGAGTCTTTGATGAGCCGAAAGCACCATGTGCCTCTGTAATTGCTTGTGTCTCTATCCCACCTCCACCCAAAAGGTTGTCCAGTGCCTTTGAACCTGTTGTAATCCTTCCAACATTCTTTCTTTTTTCAAGCACAACTGCTGCAGGCTCAAAATCCATCTTAAGCTTTGTTCTGGCTGCATTGACAATCTTAACAGCTGTCTCTTCTCCTATTCCTGCATCAACAAGTTCTGAGATGCTGGCAGCAGCAATTGACATAAGGTCTAAAAAACCAGCTGCTTTTAGCTTTTCAGCAATCTTTTCACCAACACCAGGCAATTCGTCTATTTCATTCATAGCAATTTTTAACATTAAGTTTTAAATCTTTGATTTAAATTGTTTGACAATGCCATTATCATATTCTCACATTCTCTTTTCACATCTACAGGGTTTGCTGTTGAAACAACAAGTTCAAGATTTTCATTAACGGCATTTTTCTTTACTTTGCCCTTGAAAATCCATTCTTGACCCAATAATCCCTCAAAATCCTCATCTTTCATTAACCTTATTTTTTCAACATCGTTACCAAGCAGCTTCATCGCTGCATCTCTGAAAAGAACTGCCCTTATATTGCCATATCCATCATCAATGACACATGACAAGACAGGCTGATATTTTGGCTCAATCTCACCATGTTGAGGGCAAAGCCATTTTTCTCCTTCCTTTTTAAGCCTTGCCCCACAGTTTGCACATACCTCATATAGCACATTTTTAAATACATGCACTATAGCTGCACGAATCTCGGCAGTTGCCCCTTCTTCTAAATCTGGTATCCTTTTTCTTTCTATTTTCCTCATTTCTTTGATTGGTCCGGAGATTGGTTCTGTCTCTTCAATGACCCCAGAACCGAGCCTTAACTCCACTTCTCCTATATTATTTTCAACACTAAAAACACCTTTTACCTTTACACTCATCCCCTCTTCTATACCAAAGCCATCAAATCTCTCTATCTCATCATTCCACAATGCAAGCCTTATTATTCCTGTATCATCAGCAAGCCAAACTGACTTTACCCTGATTTTTTTATTACCTTTCTGATATTCCCTTGGTTCGTCTATCTTCAAAACCTTTGCTACAAATTCAAGATTTCTCAAGCCTGATGGGATTTTGTTTATTTTAAGCTCTCTTTTTATTGCCGGAAGAAGTTCAACACCAAGTTCTCGTGCAATAATATAGGCAGCCCCTTCAGGTGATATAAGACCAGAAAGTTCATCCTGTTTTTCTTCAATCATCTTTTTTATTTTTTCTTCATCCACACCACTTTCTTTTGATATCTTTGTTACAAGCTCGTTGAGGTTCATATCATGATTTAAAATAAAACATTATAAAGCTTGTTTACTTTAGACAATTCTAAAATGTAGATGTGTCCTAAGTGGGAATTATGTGGGAAGCTTTAAAAATTTTTGCAACTAATTCCATAATTATGGTTGAATACAAATCAGATAATTACGATGCAATTCTAGCAATTTATGCTAGCGATGAGCATATCCCTAAAATTATGCAAATAGTAAAAAATTTTCCAAAAGATGGTAGAAAAATTTTTCCACTAGAACTAGTTAATCCAGAAGATGGCTGCTATTATTTTGGTTATAAAGGCGATGCAGAACATGCATTTAAACTTTTAGATAATATACGTGAGTCTGGAGCACATAAAGTTTTCTACAAAAAAATAACATCAAATAAATAAAGATTAATATTTTTATTTCATAAAAGCAAATAAAACTGGATGCAAAAGGAAAAGATTTTAGTTTTATGTGTGGATAGGGACGATGATTTAGGGACAAAAACAGGTATCAAGGGGCCAATTATAGGCAAAGAAAACATCCTCAAGGCAGCAGAAAAGCTTGGTATTGCAGACCCTGAAGATTCTGATCTTAATGCAATGTTTCAAGCAATAAAGATATCTGATGAGATATCATCTAATAGCGAATCAAAACCAGTTGTGTTAACTGGTAGTAGAAAGGTTGGGATAGATTCTGATAGAAAAATAGTTGCCCAACTTTCTCATGTTCTCAAATCATTTCCTGCTAAACATGCTGTCCTTGTTACAGATGGTGTTGCTGATGAGCATGTTTTGCCACTCATTCAGTCAAGGATACCCATACTATCTGTAAACAGGGTTATAGTAAAGCAATCTGAAAGGCTCGAATCAGCATATTATAAGGTAAAGGATTTCTTAGATGATACACTTAAGGATCCGCATACATCAAAGCTCTTCATTGGACTACCCGCCCTTGCACTACTTCTTCTTGCAATTTTTGGTATAGAGGCTGGAAGATTGATACTTGGGATTGTCGCAATATATCTGATTATTAAAGGATTTAAAATTGAATCATGGGTAACATCAGCTTTAGATGAATTTAAACTCACACTTTTGCGCCATAAAGGTGCATTTTTTAGCTATATTGTTGCACTAATCATTTTTGTGCTTGGAACTTACAAGGGTTACGAATCTGTGTTGGGCATGGAATTTGGAATGCAAATGCTTTCTGTTTTTCTCATAGCATCTATCCCCGTATATTATGTTTCAGGTTTATTTGGTTGGGTAGGTTTTTGCATTACAAGGAGAAGGAAAAGGAAAACTATGGTTTCAGGTAGTATTTTTGGCCTTGCTCTCACTCTTATCGTATACAATGCATCCAAAGTTATTATATCCCCTGAAATAGCAGGTCTCCCATTTCTGATTTCCATTATAATAGGGATTATACTCGTATTATGTGCTTTTGCAATAGAGTGGAAAGGTTAATTCTCACTTTTTGTTGGGAGGTGAAATTGTATCTTTAAAAAATATATTTTTTGATAAATTTAATAAAAAATATATTTATAAAAGAAATTTTTACAAAAAATATATAAAAATATATCTTTTTTAAGAAATAATTAATCCTCACACAAGAAAACTATTTATACTTAATACTTCAAGATGAATTATGGAGAAAAAACAAACGAACGTTTTGGTTGATATATTTTTAAGAGAAAAACCTGCACGTATCCTGCTTGGTTTGAAAACTGCAAAAGGGCCTGTTTATGCTACTTTGCTTTCAAAATCAGCAGATTGTACATATTCGCATACAATAAAGATCCTTGAGATATTTAAGCAGCATAATATAGTCCAATTTGAAAAGAAAGGGAGAATAAAGAAGGTCATGCTTACAGATGATGGATGGGATATTGCACATAATCTTGAGGCAATGACTAAAAAATTTGAACAGATAGCTGATGGTATAGCAAAAGAAGCAAAGAAAAAGCAGCAAAAATAGAATCTAAGTAGTTTTAGTTGTACATGATATAGCTTATAACTTAAAGATTTGGTCCTTGAAGCCAAAATGTCCGAAAATATATCTTTTCGGACATTTAAATGACAGAGAACATATTATTTATATGAGAAAGCTTCCAAGATTTCTTTCTGAGAATGAGATTAAAGCAATGTTTGAAAAGGCAGAAAAACCTAGAGATAGATTGCTTCTTAAATGCCTTTTCTATCTTGGCCTGCGCAATTCAGAGGTGCAAAAACTGAGGATAGAGGATATAGATTTGATAAATAGGCATGTTAAGATTGTGGCAGGAAAGGGTAAAAAAGATAGGTATGTTCCAATACCAATACCTGAACTTGTTAATGAAATAAAAACATATATTGGCGAAAGGAGGGATGGTTTTTTATTTTATCTTTCTGACAGGCACATAAGGCGGATTGTAAAAAAATATGCAAAGCTTGCTGGTATAAGAAAATATGAGGAAG
Organism: Candidatus Aenigmatarchaeota archaeon; assembly: GCA_038999435.1. Taxonomy (GTDB): domain Archaea; phylum Aenigmatarchaeota; class Aenigmatarchaeia; order QMZP01; family QMZP01; genus QMZZ01. The sequence goes on from JAVZYR010000023.1 coordinate 5,792, forward strand.
TACACCCTCATACATTAAGGCACTCATATGCTACATTACTGCAAAATAAAGGTGTTCCTTTGAATGTTATTCAAGAGATGCTCGGGCATTCAAGCATAGAGACAACAACTATATATGTTCATTTAGGCCTGGAAAAAATGAGAGAATGGATAGAAAAGGCATTCAGGGTGTGAATTAAATATTCTCTTGAAAATATAGATTAAATTAATTATTTTATATAATAATCTTTATAAAATATTTTTAAAAAAGAATATTTTTTAAAATATTTATCATACTATTTAAAAAATCCAAAAATTGGTGTATTTCTTAATAATGAATATTCTATCTAAAAGTGAGAGTTGTAAATTTATTAAAGCTGAATAGAATTTAAAAATGATTGGCATAATTGGCGGCACAGGCCTTTATAGCCTGCTCGAAGATGCAAAAAAGAAGATAATAAAAACGCCTTATGGTTTGCCCTCTAGCCCTATTGTTCTCGGTGAGATTTCTGGAAAAGAGGTTGCCTTTATCGCAAGGCATGGAATTAAGCACACGATACCACCTCATAAAGTACCTTATCTTGCAAACATATTTGCGATGAAGAAGCTTGGAGTGAGTCGAATCATATCAGTGAATGCAGTCGGTTCTCTAAAACCAGGCATAAAGCCAGGTGATTTTGTGATAAATGACCAGTTTATAAATTTTACGCGAAGAAGGGATACCTTCTATGATAAGCGAGTTGTCCATATAAGTACCGCAGAACCATATTGTCCTCTACTTCGTAAGCTTGCAATTGGAACTGCCAAATTCCTTGGCTATCCTTGTCATTCAAAAGGTACAATCCTGATTATAGAAGGTCCGAGATTTTCTACAAAAGCCGAATCTAAATTTTTCAGTGAAATTGCAGATGTCATAAACATGACACAATATCCTGAAGTTGTGCTTGCCCGTGAGCTTGAGCTTTGTTTTTTAGGCATCTCGCTTGTCACAGATTATGATGCAGGTCTGTTTTGGAAGAAACCTGTAAGCATAGAAGATGTTTTAAAGGTTTTCCGACAAAATGAAGAAAAGGTCAAGCAATTCCTTTTTGAGCTAATCCCAAAAATACCACATACTCGGAAATGCCTATGTAGCAGAGCATTAAAAGATGCTATTTTATAGAACTAATATCTCAAACAAAAAAATCAACAAACATATCCTTTTTTGCCTTCTTTTACTTCCTTTACAACATCTTCTATAAATTTTAATACTTCTTCTGGCTCTTCAAAACCCATACCAATGATATCAACTGGTTGCTTTTCGGGGTCTATGCCCATCTTTTTTATTTCTTGGATTTTTTCATAACAATGCAAAAAAACTCTACCAGCAACCTCATAAGCTTGCTCATCGGTTAGATCATACTTCTTTTTAAAATTCTTTGCATTCTCCTCTAATAATTTGTATATTTCCTCATCTATCTCATCTGTGCCCTTGTACTTACTATCAGATGACATATTTTTATTTTTTAGTTAGATTTAAAAATCTTTTGGTTAAGCCTAAAGTCTATTCAACAGAGCATTTAAATTCGCATTTTAATTAAAAATATGCCCTGTATAGGCATTGCATGTGATGTGAGAAAGGAAAATGTAAGTTTTTTAGAATGCTCTGTTTGCGATAGATGCAACAAATTTCCATCAATTCTAAAGAAAAAATTCCTTTTCCCATCGATACGGCACATACCTCCAAAGATATCTGTTACTTTGCTAACAGAATGCCAACGACAGGCATACCTTAAACTCACAGAAAATTACTATATTGGTAGAAAAGGTATAATCTCGACCCAAATAGGTAGTGCGATACATGAATATGTTGGGCCCATGTCAGATATATACGAAAAATTTATTAGTTGGAAAACACCTGCTGGAAATACGTGCATTGGTTATCTCGACGCCATAAGCATCTCAAAAAGAATACTTTATGATATAAAAACGATATCGCATGGCTGGTATATTCGTGATAAAGGGGCCAAGAAAAGAGATATGCTTCAGCTTCAAATATATGCAACAATCCTTAAGCAGATGTATGGTGTTGAACTTGCAGGGATGAGGCTTGTTTATGTTGGACTTGGTGACAAAGATTGTATGGAGATAGAAGTGCCATATGAAGATAAAACAGAATTTATAAATCAACGCACAGATGAACTTCAGGGTTATCTTGACAGAAAAGAAATCCCAAAAGGAAATCCAATTTGGGATTGGGAATGCCAATATTGCCCATTTGCTGAAAAATGCCCAGATAAAAAGACAGAGAAAATAGATATCACTGCAATAGGCGAAGAATGAAAGGATATGCCTTTTTTGTTGTAATACTATCGAGTATTTTATTTATAATTGGTGCCTATTTGTTAATAGAAAATTATAGATTTTCTGTGCAGTCTGAATTTGAATACAAAATCTCTGGTTGCAATGAACAAAAGGAAGCTGAATTTAGGTCAATTGCCAGCATTATAAATATAACAAAAAATGACAGCTATGTTGTGCTCTATCATAAATTAAAATATGTTTGTTGTGCCAATCTCAAACTTGCAATTGAAAAAACAAACAAAACAATAAAGATTATTGAAAGAAATACAGGCGATATATGCAAATGTATATGCGACTATGATATCAATGCTGTGATACTGATTGGAGATGCAAATAAGATAGAGATCTGGGGTGTTGAACATGCAAATCAACCTGCAGAACTACTTTATGAAATGATGTTAGATAAATCTGGATTTTGTGGCACATCAACATATGGGATATGTCAAAATGACAACGATTGCATAGTTGGTGGTTGTTCAGGTCAAGTTTGTCAATCAAAAAATGAAGAGCCGATAATTACGACATGTGAATGGAGAGAATGTTATGATGCAAAATCATACGATGTGGTTTGCAAATGTATAGATAATCGCTGCAAATGGGTATAAAATTTTAAAAAAAACAGTAGTTGGCAAAGTTGATAGGGCGCCGAAAATTTTTTGCCACCGCAGTTTTTTCTTACTGATATAAAATAACTGCCGAAGGCAGACTATGTGTTGCGAAGCAATGAGGGAGGGGGCG
>JAVZYR010000024.1:0-8819 GCA_038999435.1 Candidatus Aenigmatarchaeota archaeon
TGAGTCTCAGACCTCAAAGCAGTTTAGACTGCACACTTGGCAAAGGAAGAGTATTGCTTGTAGGAGAAGCAGCTGGTTTGGTTAGCCCAGCATCAGGTGAAGGGATTAGTTTTGCATTGCGAAGTGGATATAATTGTGCAAAAGCCTTGAATGCAAACTTCAAAAATGGTTTGATAGAATATAAAAAATTATGCCAAAATCTATTGGATGAGATAGAAACTAAAATAAAAAGGGCTAAAATACTTTCAAATCCTATAAAAAGGTTAGCTTTGCTAAAGAATTTAGGATAATTATATTTATGGAGCAATGTTAATTTTATAAAAACAGAATACCTAATTTTAAAGGCATATAACTTTTGACATTATTTCTTTTATTTATTCTTAACAATCATAATTATGCCAACAGGTCAGAAAGCACCAAAACTAGAAGCAAAAAGGATTTCAGAAAAAAAGAAATTGGTTTCAGAATCAGATTCAAAGCCTGTCAAATCATATCCGTTACTCCCAGAACTGAACATAGGAATGGTTGGACATGTAGACCATGGTAAAACAACACTCACCGAAGCATTAACAGGTAAGTGGACCGATACCCATTCTGAAGAGATAAAACGAGGTATTACGATAAGGATTGGTTATGCTGATGCAACATTCTACAAATGTTCAAAATGCAGCGGAATAAAAGCATATGGTACGAGCCCTAAATGTCTGTATTGTTTTTCAGATTGTAAACCTTTACGAACTGTTTCCTTTGTAGATGCACCAGGTCATGAGACATTGATGACAACAGTGATATCTGGTACATCAATCATGGATGGTGCACTACTTGTGATATCAGCTGCTGAGCCATGTCCACAACCACAAACACGTGAGCATCTACTTGCTCTTCAAACAGCAGATATAAAGAATATCGTAATTGTGCAAAACAAAATAGACCTTGTCGATGAGGCAAAAGCAATAGAAAATTACAGACAAATAAAGGAATTTGTAAAAGGAAGTATAGCCGAGGATGCACCTATAATACCTGTTTCAGCTCAGCATAAAATAGGGCTGGGTGCATTAATCAAGGCAATAGAGGAAAGGATACCAACACCAAAAAGAGATCCTGACAAGCCACCGAAGATGTATGTTGCACGTTCTTTTGATATAAACAAACCAGGCACACCTATAGAAAAGTTAAAAGGAGGTATACTTGGTGGATCGTTGGTGCAAGGTAAGCTTAAAATAGGCGATGAGATAGAGATAAGGCCAGGAATAAAGACAGATAAAGGTTATACGCCAATAAAAACACGAATAATAGGACTACAAAAGGCAATGCAAGATTTAGATGAGGCAGGACCAGGAGGGTTGCTTGGCATTGCAACCATGCTTGATCCATATCTAACAAAATCTGATGGCCTCGCAGGAAACGTTGTTGGGCTTTGTGGAAAATTACCACCTGTAATAACAAATATAAAATTTAGGCCACATCTTCTTGAACGGGTTGTAGGAACAAAAGAGGAGCTTAAAATAGAGCCTTTACGGTTAGGCGAACCTCTCATGCTTACTGCAGGTATAACAAGAACAGTCGGTATTGTTAATAAATTGGGTGATATCGTCGAAGCAGATCTAAAGCTTCCAATCTGCGCAGAGAAAGGTGATAGGGTTGTGCTTGCACGCCAGATTTTAGGTAGATGGAGGCTTGTTGGTTGGGGTGAAATATGTTAAGTAAGATAATCATCACCGAGCATTATTATAGACGAACTTTTTTTTGCAAGCTCTATTATATTCTCTATGTCATTCTTTGTAAGATTTCTTCCAAAGATCGGTTTTTGATTTCTTTTTCTTGAGATGAAAGCATTGTATTTTTCTTCTGCAAATGTAGAGTATGATGTTGGGCTACCATCTTTAACCTTCATTATATCATATATTTTTTTCAAAAAATCTTTGATTATTGGTGATGTTGTAACTGCTGAATATTCGGATATATTAGGGTCACTTTTACTCAACACATAAGAGCAAAGTACATCGAATACCTCTGATAGAATTTGTTTATCAACACCAGTGATATCTATATAATCTTCAAGTTTTATCCTCTGTAATGTTTTTATTATCCCCCCATCATTAATCATGCCCTCTATTGTTTTGTCATAGAATTCAGAAGAAAGCTCCTTTGCTTTTAGCTCTTTAACCTTTTCTGGTTTTTTGTCTTTGACCCAATTTTCAAGCCATTTCAGATATTCTTCATAATCTTCGTAGGGGTTAACTTTTTTAGATGTAGATAGCTTATACGGGTTCTTTGTTTTGTATTCTTTTATAAGCTCATCTTCAGCCCTTTTTTCTATTTCCGGTATTTTTTCCTTTTCAATTTGGTTTATAATCTTTGAATAAAAATGTTTATCTATTGTATATGCTATCACACCTAAAACCTCTTGATAATCAAGGGTGATGTTCTCTTTTTCTTTTTTTATTTTTTCAATTTCTGTTTGCATCTGTTTTATCTTTTCAAGATAAATCTTTTCTGCTTTTTCAAGTTTTTCTTCAGCTTCTTTCAATTTCTTTTTGAGTTCTGCATTTTCACTTTCATATGTTCTATTCTGTTCCATGAGCTGCATCCCTTGTATTCTCCATTCTTCAGCAACCTTTTCCAAAATCTCATATTCTTTAAGCCTTTTCTTCAGTTCCTCGTTTTCTTTCTTTATCATTTCAACATTTTCAGGTTCTACGCTCTCTATTTCAAGAGCAGGGATCTGTTCATATTCTTTAATCATTTTTAGATATCGTTCTATTTCCTCCTTTTGTTTTTGCAATATCTCTTCACGCTCACGGTCAAATTTTTCCATCTCCTCTTCCATCTCCTTTTTCAATACTTCGTATTGTTTAAGCATGTCATCAGCATTCTTTTTATGAAGTTCAATCTCATCTTTTAAACGTCTATTTTCCTCTTCAAGTTGTGCAATAATTTTTTCTAATTTTGTTGTGTCTTCAATCCTTTCGTATTTCATTCCACGTATCTCTATGAATTTAGGAGAATTTCTAAATATTGGCAAACCATTTTCAGAAATTATCTCCGGCAAACCCTCTTCTATTCTAAAATAAATTTCGTTATCCAACTTCAAAACTCTATATGGCTTCTCTTCTAATTCTTTCTCAAGTTCTTCATTTTCTATACCAGCATTTTTACCTTCGTACCAGGCCTCTATATTTATTTCTTTTTCTTTCCCTCCCAACCTGAATTTAGCTCTTTTTAAAGTTTTAATTGCCATATTTTGAATTAATCTTGTTTGTCATATAGACTTAATGAAACATCTTGAAACATCCAGTGATTAAAAATTGATAATAAATTTTTTAAATTTTACTATTTTATGGTAGAAATAAGCAGGAAATGTATTAATTTGCAGCAGTCTTTAGGCAGACTTCTGTAATTAGGATAAAATCTGTTAATTTGAAAATATACACTTTATTATAGAAAAATATTTAAATATAATTATATACAAAAATAAATCATGAATAAATATATTGAAAGGGGTTTTGAAACCTTAGAAGAATACTTTAAAAAATACAATAAGAAAGACGGCTTTTTGCTTTTGTTTGGCGAAAGGGATGAAATTGGGAAAATAACTGCCATAACAGATGGCGAGATTGCAACAGGCCTTATTAAAAAATATGGAAATCCTATTTTGTGGAATGATGAAGCAGTTAATGAACTTTACAAGGAAATGGCGCGCCGGGACTGTGCAATTGCATTTGATAGAGATGGTAATTTAATAGACACCGGAAGGTTTGTACGTAATGTAGATATAAAGTATATACCAGACGAAACCCTAGAAAAAATAAAAAAATACAAAAAAAGATTAGGTACACGTCATCTTGCAGCAGCCTATGCCTCCACATTTGATATAGATGCGATGGCGGCAAGTGAAGAAATAGGAACGATTATGGCATTCTCGGATGGTTATATTATTAAAGTATATGAGCCATTAGAAAGTAGGATTGAAAGAATAAAAAATAATTGCAGAATGACCAGAGAACTGTTAAATGCTATTTTTTAATTTAATATGAGCCACCGAGTTGTAAAGTATGCAAAGAGAAGTCTCCATTACATTGCTTACGGTTCCCTTGCAGTTGATGTAGCAGTTGCATTTCTAACCCTTGCCTTAATAACTCATGTGTTCACAAACCCGTCTCTTCTTTTCTTTGCAAATATAGTACTTGCTCTCACTGTAGCTATAACAATTGGGCTTTGTTTGCTAATAATTTTTATCAGATATAAATCACATATGAAAAAATTCACATACACTTTTACTTCTATCTATCCCTTGTTAAAGCGCCATATAAAAATAAAACTATGGTATGCTAGAACAAGGTTTGAAAGATGGTCATTGACAAGGAAAAAAATATTTGGGATTATTTGATTTCTTATATTTATTTTTAAATAATACCTTTTGTGTAAAACTCCAAGAAAACAAAAAACAAGTAAAGAAGAATTAAAGATATACCTTCTGTGATATCAAATTTTTTCCCACTTGCAATGAATGTTGCAAATATGAAGGCAGAGAGTAGCATAAATACGGATCCAATTAAAAATGATGTCACATGTGCTGTTATTGGGCATATCACTGCTGCAATACCTAAAACAAGTGTCGAATTTGTAATTATTGTTCCTATCTGGTCACCAAGAGCCATCTCTCCTCTACCTTTTAAGGTTGCTGAACAGCCAAACACAAGCTCAGGTAGAACTGTGCCAATCGAAAGAATAAAAAAACCAAGCATAATTGGATCTATATTCATTTCATTACTTAACTGTATTGCGTATCTAACTACAAAATTTGCAGAAAATAAAAGTAGAATAATAAGAATCACAAAAAGAATGCTTTCGGTCACAATTTGCCATTTTTTTATATTGTTTTCAAGAGGCTTTTGATATTTTTTTCTTTCTTTCATTAAGAACCAAGAATATGCAAAAAATAAAACAATTAGTATAAGGCCACCAATACGTGAAATGTGACCTTCTATCAAAAACATTAATAATGGTAGCGCAAGAATACCAACAGCAAAAAATGAATCTTTTTTCGTTTCTTTTCTTCTCACTTTTATTCCTCTTCCAAGCAAAACGATAATACCAGTTACAAAAGTGAGATTCAATATATTTGCGCCTATAATATTCCCTAAACTTAGTACAGGTACATTATTAAGAGAACTTGTAACTGCAACAAAAAGCTCAGGCAAACTTGTTGCAATAGCCATTATTATAAATGCCGCTGTGAATTCTGTAATTCTTAAAAATTCAGAAATTATAGATAAGCTTTTCACAAGACGCATACCACTTGCAACAAGCACACCACATGAAGCAATAAAACAAATAAAAGTAAGCCACATATTAATATTTTTTTATAATCTTATATATTTCACCACAAATCAAGATTGATGATGATATACCAAAAATAATGAGCCACTCACCATAACTCATTGATATAGTTCTAAATATCTGATGCAAAACACCTGATTGGATTATTGCAAATTGAAATGCGAATATAGATATAATGGCCAAGTAAAGCCACATATTAGGCCTTATTTTATACAAAGGTTGTTTGAATGATCTGAAATTAAGCGCATTGAAACCTTCAAATATAACAAGGGCTGTGAATGCGTATGTATGCATTTTTACAACACTTTCTGGCTTTAAAATCATCATAATGCCTATGGAGCCCATAGTTATGATAAAAGCTAATACGAGCCATAATGCTAATATCCTGGAAGTGAAGATATCACCTTTTTCTGGTCCCCTTCCCATGATATTTTGTTCAGCGTGCTCAAAACCGAGAGCTATTGCTATTATACCATCAGTCACAAAATTTATCCATAGGATTTGTATAGGTAGCAAAGCAAGTGTAGAAGGTAAAGAAAGGGCTGCGCCAATCAACAAAATAGAAAAAATAAAAAATAGCTCTGCGATGTTTGAACTTAAAAGAAAGTATGTGAATTTTTTTATATTGTCATATACATGTCTGCCTTCTTCCACTGCTTTAGCAATGCTTGCAAAATTATCATCCATAAGTACGATATCGCTGACATCTCGCGCTACATCAGTTCCTCTTATTCCCATGGCAACACCAATATCAGCGCTTTTAAGGGCTGGTGCATCATTTATCCCATCACCTGTTACAGCAACCACTAACCCTTGTTCTCTGAGTATTCTAACAATTCTTAATTTATGCTCTGGTGAAATCCTTGCAAATATTACAGTCCTTTTTATTCTTGCAGAAAGTTCAGCATCAGACATTTTATCAAGTTCATATCCTGTTATCATCTCTCCTACAAGACCTATTTCCCTTGCGATGGCTCGAGCTGTCAATTCAGAATCACCAGTTAACATTTTAACATCAATACCAGCATCATGACACATCTTTATTGCAGATTTTACCTCTGGCCTTGGCGGATCAAGCATACCCATCAGCCCAACAAAAACAAGTTCATTTTCAGCATAATTTTCATTTATTTTTCCTACCCTTGTTTTAGCAATCCTCTTAAAAGCAAATGCAATGACTCTTAGCCCATCATTTGAAAATCTTTCATAAACTTTCAAAAATTCTTTCTTTTTCTTTTCGTCAGCTAATAAGATTTTATCACCATCTAAATACCATTTGCATTTTTTTATCACCACATCAGGGGCACCTTTAACATAACTTGTAATCGATTTGTTTTTTCTGATAATTGACATAATCTTTCTTGCTGATGTAAATGAGAATTCCTTTAATCTTGGCTCTTGTTCAGTAAGTCTTTTTTTATCAAATCCATAGTCTATTGCTGCTTTGAGTATTGCTTTTTCTGTTGGGTCGCCAAAAAGAACATATTCGTTATTTATTCTCTCAACTCTTGCATTGTTACAAAGACAAGCAATTTTGAAAAGCATATCAAGTTGTGGGTGTTTTTTCAAATTTTTCATTCCAATCTCTTTCTTTGCATATATTTTTGTAACAGTCATCTCCTCAGATGTTATAGTTCCTGTTTTGTCAGTGCATATTACATTTACCCTTCCTAACGTTTCGGCTGAAGAGAGCCTTTTTACAAGACTATTTACCCTGTACATCCTTTGAACAGCCATAGCAAGACATATTGTTATAACAGCTGGTAAGCCTTCTGGAACAACAGCAACAGCCAAGCTTATCGCAGTTAAAATAATATCAAAAATGTTATAACCAAAAACCAAAGCCAAACTAATAAAAACTAATGTTAACAATATTACAATCAAACCGATTTGCATAGCAAATTTATTCAATTTTCTTTGAAGAGGTGTTAAGGGCCTTTTTATTTTCTGGATAAATGATGATATGCGACCAAATTCTGTTGCCATTCCAGTTGCAACGACAACTGCTTGGGCCCAACCTCTTACAACCGATGTGCCGCTAAAAATCATGTTTTTTCTCTCAGGGAGTGATGTGTCCACTTCAAGTTGAGTTGTGATTTTATCTACAGGCATAGATTCTCCTGTAAGAACAGCTTCATTTGTTTGCAAATCTCTAACCTTAATCAATCTAGCATCAGCAACAATCTTATCACCTTCTGAAATTATTATAATATCACCAGGTACAATATCTGTTGAAGATATTATCTGCATTGCCCCGTCTCTCAAAACTTTTGCTTTTGGTACCATAATCTTTTTCAGGCTCTGTATCGCACGTTCAGCTTTATAATTTTGCACAAAACCCACAAAAACATTTAATAGAATAATTCCTATTATCATCCAGAAATCTAACCAATGTGAAAATACCGCAGCAATGCCAGCTGCGAACAACAAAAGATATGTAAAGAGAGAGCGAAATTGTTCAACAAAGATATGTAGTGCAACAATTTTTTTATACTCTAATATCTCATTTTTACCATACCTTTCAATCCTCTTTTTAGCCTCATCTTCGCTTAAGCCATTTTGCGTTGTATTTAGAATTTTCAAAACATCATCAGTACTCAGGGCATGCCAATTATTACCTACCATTTTTATTAATTGTTTTAGATAAAAATCAGTTTATATCAAAATGGCCTTTGTTATTCTAAAATAGCCACTTTTAGTTCTTTTATCCCATTTTTTATATCCTTTAATAATTTTTATCCTTTTTTTGAAATCAGGTCCAAAGAGAACAAATGTTTCAAATTCTCCACCTTCCCCGCTTAGATTGAATTTGTATTTTTTACTAAGTTCCATAAGCTCAAAAAAGGTCTTTTCATCCACTATCCTACCAAGCCAATTAGCCTCCAATCCCTCAGTAGATACAGATGTTATGATTATTTCAAAACCAAGGGTAAGCAATTCTTGCCATTCTTCTTCAGGGGCTATACCCCAAAGAGGAGATATCATATCCATCCCCAATCTTCTACACAATGATTCTATTCTATCTGCTTGATATCTGCTTGCAATACCTCCTGTAACTATCGCATCAATCTTTCCTTTTAGTTTTGAGAGTATGGTCTCCAAGCCTTTCATTTCAGAAATTTCTCCAACCTCTGTTTTTGCAGTTAAAATTGGGATTTCAAGGGCCTGGGCTTGCAATACTGTCCATTGTGCATTAGACCAGTGCCACATCCATGCCTCAGGAGAAGATGGTACGAGTGAAATAAGAAATTTTATTTTTACACCTGACATCAAAGCCTTATGTAATGCTAAATTTGAATCTTTACCACCTGAGTAGAGAACTGCACAGCTTTCCATATTAATTTAAAGGGCGCAGAAATAAGATTATTTAAGATTGAAAGGAAAATGGTTATAAATTTTTGTTTTAATCTAATCTATGGAATATATCATCGAAAAATTCAGAGAATATCCAGACGTACTAAGGTTTTATCCTAAAG
>JAVZYR010000025.1:0-8266 GCA_038999435.1 Candidatus Aenigmatarchaeota archaeon
CAGTAAATTTCACAGGAACATGTATCTATACACAGATAAGAGTGGAGGCAAGAGTCCCTCCAGAAGCTTGTGCGAACCCTGTTATACTGCACAAAGACCCTGCTCTTAGCATAATATCAACAGCAAGCACTGTAGATTTTTCTGTACCACCATTAGGTTCTCTTGGTGTAGAGGCTGGATCTAACGTAACTCATTCATTTGCTGTTGGTTGTCTATCCTCGCCTGGCCAGGGCCCTCAAGATGCTGTGAAAAACCTACTAACCCCATGGGCCGATATAATAATATACTATCCAGAGAATAAGGATGATAAATGCAATTGCACAAAGCAACAGTATGATAAAATATCGCAAAAAAATAAAGAGACAGCAGAATATGCACAAGTATCATGTGGTGTAAAGCCTGGTGATACTGCAACAGTAATAAACGAGGATGTAGAGCTGAAGAAAGCTCCAAATGGAGATTTTGCGTGCAATCTCAAAAAAGGTTTACAAGTAAATGTCACTGCCATGGAAAAAATAGAAGATAAGGTTTGGTTTAAGATTAATAGTATAGAACAAGGTGGTATATTGTGCAAAAAAGATGATAAAACTTACACCGAGGGATGGATAAGAGAGCTGACAATTACTACTAGGAAATGCAATCTTGATAAGAGGGGCGGTGCATGCATTGAGGAATGTAAAAAAACATCAAATCAATACGCATATTGTTCAAAAAATGTGGATGTTATTATTCCTAAGGGAATGGAAATTACTTTAACGAGAAATGGATATGGTGATGCCGGTTGCGAGGCATTGTCCAAAAATGAAAAAACAAATTATAATTATTGTTGGTGTAGCAGTCAAGAGATTGAGAAGGCTAAGTTACAAAGCTTGGGAATTGTGCCATGTCGACAAGAGCCAGGATGCTTTAAGTGTGCTTTTGAGCTTATCACTGAGGCAATCACAGGCTGGCCATGGAGTTTCTGCCCAGGATATAATCAGGTGCAAGCAAGATATTTAAAACAAATTTATGATAGCAAAACCCAAGTGAGATGCACTGAAGTTATTCAATGTTGTGAATCGTTAGACGAACAAGGAAGATGTGTGAGACCTGTTAACCTTTATATGGACAATGCTTTACCTCTTGGAAATGCTGTTTCACAATGCAGGAGTAAGTGTAGAGAAAGAGGTGACTACGCAAATCATTGTAACACACAATGCAGAATTTATCAAGACCCTGATGTTGGAAATGCTTTAGGAGAAAATGGCTTTGCAGTTGATGTTACAGCAAAAGATATCAATGCAGAAGCTGGATGGAACCCTTGCAATTTGCATGTGGGCCAAACAGTAGCAATTTCAAATGAAGGGTTGTGTCCCATTTATCTTTTCAATGCCCCTGGTGATACAGCATCCAAGAGTCGTGATCCAATTCAAAGAGGCAAGCAAGTAAAAATAGTTGGTGGTCCACAATGGGGTTATCTTGGAGGTACTAATGATGAAAATATAGTTTCATGGTGGCTTGTGAGATATGATGATTGCGTTGCATGGTACCCAGGCGAAACGCAATTTAATGACTGTTGTTTGAAAGCATAATTTACAACTAAACAGTTAAAAATTTAAATACATATTTCAATCATAATTATGAAAAAGTATCCTTTGGTATTAGCAGGGCTTGCCCTTGCAGGGCTGGTATATTTTGGTAGAGATGTTGACAAGCCATACAATGAAAAAATTCAAACAAGCATAGAAAAGGTTCAAAAAACAGAAAGACTCGAATCTGCAAAACAGCCATATCATTCTTTAAAGCCCATAATTTCTCAAGCAATTAGGCAGGAAGATGCAATAAGCAATAAAATGCCTTTTGAAAAGGCAGAAGATTTCATTGCCTATGTAAATGGGCTTGATGAAAAAGAGATGGTCGAGGAAGATTTTTTTGAACTTCTTATTCGCGCTGAAAAATATGGGCCAGAAGCAGAAAAGGCAGTCTTTGCAAAGCTGAATAAAAGAGAATCAGAGGTGAGAGGAGAGGGAAGCTATATAGATTTTATACAAAGACTTTATGACTATGGAAACTATGCCGAGGCAGCCAAGCTTGCAGAATGGTATGAAAAGAGATTTGAATTAGGTGTTGAACAGGAGCCAGGGCCCGAGCCAGAGAAGATTTTCTTGGATTGTTTTTTCTATTACATACAGGGGCTTGCAAAAAATGAGCATAAAATGGACATGTACTATCTAACTAATGCCTATGTATGCGCAAGGCATATCAAGACAGAGTATCCAGAGATGCGCTCTTTTGCAAATTTTTTTGCACCACAAATATTTCAAGGCAGGGGTGAACCGATTGCAGACATTTTATGGTCTAATATTCTTGGCATGGCTGAAGTATTAGACCCACAAACGCTCTATGACTGCATATATGGACTTAAAGTCTATGGAGATTTTGAAAGGGCAAAGGAACTTGAAGATATCTTTAACCAAAGATTTCCAAATGCAAAAATTAGGCAAGAATGGATTGAAGGCACAAATCTGATAAAAACAATCGTTTCAGTAGAAAACAATCAAGGGCAATAAATTTTAATCTGCACATGCAAAATCTTTAATGGTAAAGGTTATCATATACACCACACCGACATGTCCATACTGCTTTATGGCAAAGCAATTTTTCATAGAACAGGGCATACCTTTTGAGGAAATCGATGTCTCAAAGGATAGAGATGCTGCGATGAGAATGGTTAGGCTTTCAGGGCAGATGGGCGTGCCTGTGATACAGATTGACAGCAAGATAATCATCGGCTTTGATGTCAAGGCGATAAAAGAGGCATTAAAACTTAAATGAAAAGGGCAAAAGCATACGATTTGGTGATTGTCGGCGGTGCTGCAGCAGGTCTGACTGCTGCAATCTACGCAGCAAGACGAGGGCTAAACACACTCGTTGTGACAAAAGATATAGGCGGGCAGGCAGCGCTTGCACCAAAGGTTGAGAACTATCCTGGTTTTGCCGAGATATCAGGGCTTGAGCTGATGAACAGGTTTTATGAACAGGCAAAAAAATCCGGTGCAAATTTTGCCTATGAAGAGGTGATAGGCATAGAAGAGGCAAAAGAGGGCTATTTTGTGAAAACATCAGCAAGTGAATACAAAACGAGCGCAGTCATACTTGCACTTGGAAAGACGCCCCGAAGCCTTGGCGTGCCTGGTGAAGCCGAATTTACAGGAAAGGGTGTTTCATACTGTGCAACGTGCGATATGCCACTCTTTGCAGGAAAAACGATTGCAGTTGTTGGTGGCGGGAATTCAGCGCTGGACGCAGCACTGTATGGTGCTGACATAGCAAAAAAGGTTTATTTAATACATCGCCGCGATGAGTTTAGGGGATTTGAATATCTTGTTGAGAGGGCAAAGGCAAGAAAGAATATCGAGCTCGTACTGAACACGATTGTGAAAGAGATAAAAGGGGATAAATTCGTCAAATCCATTTTGGTTGAAAATGTCAAGACAGGCAAGAAGGCTGAGATGGCAGTTGATGGCATCTTCATAGAGGTTGGCTATGAGACAAAAACAGATTTTCTAAAAGGGCTTGTAAAAATAGACAACCAAGGGCATATTGCGATAAATAGAAACTGTGAGACATTCTATCCAGGCAGCGAAAAGGTCAGGCCTGGCATATTTGCTGCAGGTGATGCAACAGATTGCCCATTCAAGCAAATCATCGTTGCAGCAGGTGAAGGCGCAAAGGCAGCGCTACAGGCATACAGCTATGTTAAAGGTGTAAAAACGGCAATTATGGCAGACTGGGCGCACAAATAGTATTTATAAATCCTGAACTACAATATAAAAATGCCTATATATGCTGTTTATGATGCTAATGAAGGGCTTCTTTCTGTAGATCAGATCTTGAGAACAAAACATGTTTTAAAAGAATTTCTTATTGAAAAATTCAACAAAGAACCAGAAGAAATTTATGTTGTGAATGCAGCTGCAATCCTTTTCAAATATCCACAGTCCCTTGATGGTGAATTCTCATCAGAGCTTTCACTTTTTGGATGTAAGTTTGAGGAGATAACAGAAAGAGAGTTTGATAAGATTAAAAAATACAATGTTAACTCTTTTAATATTTAAACCAATTATAATTATGACAAAAAAGCCAAAACTGACAATGCCACAGTCAACTGCAGGCCTTGTTCGGTACTATGAGGAGCCAGAAAAGGCGGTAAAGCTCAGACCAGAGCATGTTGTTGCAGCTTGCATTATACTGATGGGTGTCGTGCTCGCACTCAGATTTTTAGTATAAAATTTAAAAACATTTATGAGGATAATTGCGCACATTGATATGGATTACTTCTTCGCAGCCATTGAGGAAAGAGATAGGCCTGAGTTGAAAGGAAAACCGGTGATTGTTGGGGCTGACCCAAAAATAGGACGAGGGGTTGTATCAACAGCAAATTATGCAGCAAGAGGGTTTGGTATATATTCTGGTATGCCGATAAGTCGGGCATACAAGCTTTGCCCTGATGCAGTCTTTTTACCTGTAAACTATGAGAAGTACGCACAAGCCTCTGATAAAATCATGTCGGTACTACGAGGCTATGGAAAGATGGAACAGGTGAGCATTGATGAGGCATTCATTGACATCTCCTATGCAAAGGATTGGAGCAAGGCAGAAGAGATAGCAAGAAGGATAAAGGATGATATAAGGCAGAAAGAAGGCCTGCCATGCTCGATTGGTATAGGCCCAAACAAACTGATAGCAAAGCTTGCCTCTGATGCTGCAAAGCCGGATGGTATAAAGGTTATTCGGCCAGAACAGGTCAAGGCATTTATCGAGCCATTGCCTGTGCGAAAGCTGTGGGGTATAGGACCTGTGACTGCACGTCAGCTCAGAAAGATTGGAATAAAGAGAGTAAAGGACATTGCCGAAACACCAATACAAAAGCTTGCTGAGATATTCGGGAAACGCGCGCATGCCATTCATCAGCTTGCCCTTGGCATCGATGAAAGCCCTGTTGTCGAGGAATGGGAGGTGAAATCTGTTTCAAGGGAGCATACATTTGAGAAGGATGTCAAAAACAGGGCAGAGATATTCAAAAAAATTGATGAGCTGTCAGCCGAGGTTGCGAATGAGATAAAAGAGAAAGGCCTTTTATTTAGAACAGTTTGCATAAAGGTTAGATATGCTGATTTTGAGACACATACACATCAATCTACAGGCCTGCCTGCACAGGAACTTGAAATAATTCGACAGCTTGCACAACAACTTATACAACCATTTTTAGGCAAAAAGCCAATCCGACTTGTAGGCGTGCGTGTGAGCAATATCATGCCAGATAGAAAGCAAAAAAGGATTGGAGAGTATGTCTAAAGTGCCTTTACCAAACCAATCAACTCATCGATACGATCTATCTCAAAATCAGCTTTCCCCTTCTCTTTCTTTATTTGGCCATATCTTGCAAGTACTGTCCACAGCCCAAGCTGCTTTGCAGGCCTCAGGTCCCGTCTTATGCTATCACCAACCATCATAGCCTCTTCTGCCTTCACACAAAGTCTCTTCAATGCAAGCATGATAGGTCTTTTTGACATCTTATAACTTTTCGTATCATCTCTTGTCAACACAATGTCCCACTCTCGATGCAGGCCCATCGCAGCAAGCCGTGTCCAGACCTGAACTTTAGGTGCATCAGATACTATAGCAAGTTTAAGGCCCATCTTCCTAAGCCTTCTCAATGTTGGCAGTACACGAGGATATGAATATAGATACTCTTCCTTTACCCTTTTGTATGCAACGATTGCAGGGGCCATAATCTTCCAATCAACCTTGCCGTTTACCTCTTTTAAAAACAGCTGAAATATTTTCTGATATTCCAAACCCTTTTTGGAATAGAGCCTAAAAAGGATTTTCATCCCGTCATCCTTTTTTATCTTCAGGCCATTTTCTATCATTGCAGATATTGCTGCATTGCATGCAGCCTTTTTCATTGCCATAAAATCTATGAGTGTATTGTCAAGGTCAAAAAGAATGGCTTTTACTGGCATATAGATTTTTGTAATCTTATAAATTAAACAAATTTTATTTATTTTTTATCCAAAGAGGTTTTTTTCCTTTGACAACTTTCATTACGTTACCGTCAATGATTTTATTTGACTGCGTAAGATGTATTTCGCTATCAGATATATCAAAAATATATACTATTCCTTTATAATCAAATGCAATCCACCTACCATCCGGTGACCATGCAGCATTTGTACCCCTTGCTCTAAGCCAATGGATATTTGTAGTTACATTATATCTTTTTTTCTCCCACCACCTTTCATCTGTCTCTATTATGCCCAAATTATTTGTTGAAACACCAAGCCTGATATTTGGAGAATGTGCTTGAAGGCTAAAAACAATTTTCTTGCTATCTGGAGACCATGCCTGTGAACCCAAATCAACATACATGCCAGAAATGAATCTTTCTTCATAATTTTCCAAATTTCTTATAACAATTTTGCTGTCAGTTAAAAAATGTGACATACCTATAATAGAATAGGTATTATGAATATATACTAATTTTTTCCCATCTGGTGAAACAACTGGATTTTCAGATTTGTGAAAATTTGTTTCAGCCATATTTTTATCATATTCTAACATACTGCGCTTTCTTTCATAAAAACTTGGCATTTGTAGATAAACTAAACTTTGATCATAAGGATTAGTCAACAAAATTGATGTGCTGAATGCATAATATTTTATGCTATTATTAAGCTGCAGACCTTTTCTAGGTATGGTTGGTGCAACATTCCATAAAATTAAATCATGATTCATCGTAGTCAAAATTGAATTATTAAACCAGCTAATATCTTTATAACAATCCTTTTTACATACAGCGATTTTAGTTAACTTATTGTTTTTTCTTTTATAAATTATCTCTTTGTCTCTAACAGTATCGATAAAAACTATTTCATCAGAAGAGATTATATAATCCTTAATATTTCCTGATGAGGTAAGTAATTTTGTTTGTTTGTCTGTTTGCAAATCAATTGCATAAAGCTCTTTTTCAGATTCTGATAAAAAGGCAAGTTTTTCATTGGGCATTTCAGGTATCTGATTTGTTTGTGATACTGTCTCTGAATTTAGCAACCATTTGTCATAATTTTTAGTGAAATATTCCCATTTCTCCCATTTTTGTCTATTTTCTATTTTTTCAATACGTGCACTCTTTGGAAGATTGCTTAAGAAATCACAACATTTTTCACATCCCCCTAATAATAAAATTCCTGCAACGAAAAATAATAAGTATTTTGAAAAAATATCAACCAAATCAGAATCCAGATCATCAAAGTCACAACTTTTATCATATTTGACTTCATCAATTTTTTTATTTTGATTATTGTAAAAAATTTCTTCTTCTCCCAAAATACCCATTTTTTTCTCTATTCTTCCTATCTTCTTTCCATCTCTATCGTAAACAATTTCTTTTTCTCCAAAAATATCTCTTTCCTTCTCTATTCTCCCTATCTTATTTCCATATCTATCATAAAGATTGTCTTCGATGTCACCAAAAAAATTTTTTTCTGTTCTCCTTATTGCCATTTTATTAGTAACTTGCTAAAATATTTAAAATTAGTAGATCAACCCTCAATCTTTGTTGGCAGGCCTGCATCCCTAAGCCTTTTCAGTAATTCATCTTTTGTTATCTTCTTTTTACCCTCGTATGCATCCTTTATCTCTTTTAACGATTTCCCACATTTTCACAGCCAGAGAGTATCTCATAACTCTCAGGCACTCTGTAAAATTGTCATGTCCCCACAAAAAGGGCATTTTATAACCCCATGACCTGTTACCATAAAATAATTATTTACTTTCTATCTTTTTTAGATAATCTATCATAAATACACATACAGCGAATATGAGAATCACAATCTTTGATGCAAATACAACATTTATCGGGTTATTGCTATTTGGCCATATGTTAGTGATGATGTCAGGATTTGTCATGCCTTGTATTGATAGTGCAGCAGACCATATCACAATGTGATACATTATCTCAAAGGCACTTGCCATTGCACCAAGCCATGCAAATATGTACAGCATACGCCTCATATCAGGTGTGAGTGATGCAAAACGCCTTCTCCATCCTTCACTATAAAGTCCAAATGCATACCAAAGGAATATGGAAAACATCAACAATGTGATTGGTTTTAGATAAACACCTGGGAGTATGTCTATCTCTGATAGCACGAGTGGCTCACCTAATATTGAAAATGGTGCTATTCGGATTGTGTAGTTTAAAAGAATAAGGATTGAGATG
>JAVZYR010000026.1:0-7455 GCA_038999435.1 Candidatus Aenigmatarchaeota archaeon
CTTGTTCTTGCAGGGATAATGGAAGGTAAGGTTGGTAAAATCAGAGGAGCAGATTATCTTGCTATTGTAGAAATAACGGGCCCGGATGTAAAGACAGAAAAGTGGACAGAAAGCAGAAACCAACAATATCAATGTGGCACAAGAAAAGAGAGAAACCCAAAATATGATCAGTTACAAAACGATATTCAAAGGTTTATTTCAGAGATATCATCCAAACAAAGCCAATTGCCATATTATAAACAACAGTGTCAAGAATTGACTTTACGATGCAATAATTTAGAAGCGGTAATACGTAGTTGGAAATGGGATGAACCTGGATGCTATTCATTCTGTTCTATGTATAGTGTGCAAGATCCTCTTAAAGCGCAGTTATGTGAACAAAGGCAGGTTATTTGTAGAGAGCGTGATTCGGTATGTAACAGCGCAAGGGATATGTGTAATACAGCAAGGAATATAGAAAGTGAAATACATTCACTTGAGCGGGACAAAAGTTCTGCAGAAACTAACCTTAGATTTACGCCAATTATGATAGATGTACCTGAATACTGCAATTGGAATTATCAAGTTATACATTTCAAGAAAATCGCAGATGGAAGCCTAAGCTGGAAACTGATAGATGCAGGGGATGGTGTGATAATGGATGCAGGGGTGATAAATAAAACAGAAACAGCTACTGATGATATGATAGAAAATGCAAACCCAGTAGCAGGTGTTTTTTCTGATGAATTGTATCTTCCTTCTGACTCATCACTAACATCAAAGGTTCTTGAGATGATCTCGAATGAATATGCTACAAACCTACTTACCACAATAAGAAAAGATTTAGCAAAAAAGAGGCTTAATGGATTTGAAAATCTGCAAGGGTTGGCATGTGAAGAAAGATTGGTTGACATACTTTATCTTGATACAGAAGCAGCCTTACCTAATTATTGTGGCTTTTCAGAAGAAGAGGTTGCCCTGCTTAAAAAGGCAGTAAAAGGGAAGATAGAAGGTAGACAAAAAAACTAAATTATAGCGCTACTATACCCAATGTTATTATTGAAACGATAATCCCAGCTATTATTGCACCTAATGATATCACAGCAAATGACTGCTTCCATTTTAGACCAAAAAGCCATGCAATGAGTGTTGCTGTCCATACACCTGTACCAGGAAGTGGAATTGCAACAAACAATAGAAGCCCAAGCTCGCCCCATTTTTTGATTTTTTCAGCTGCACGGCTGTGCGTTTTTTTAACTATTTTTCTTATAATACCGAACCTATGTAAAAATCTTTCATATAGAATCTCAAGGCAAAAATATATGGGGAAAAATGCAAGGCAATTGATTGCTATTGCATAGGGTATGAGTATGGCAGGAGGTAAGCCTAAAATTATTCCAAGAGGTATGCTTGCCCTGAGCTCTGCTATTGGAGATAGAGAAACAGCTCCGACAAACAACCATTCGTACATATCATTTAAAAAGCCCACCAAGCCATTTCTGAAGCATGTCTACAGCAGAGTCGAGAAATCCTGAAAAGAATAGCCAAAGGATTATCAAACCTACAAATGTCAATATCAGAAGGCCTATCCATATAAGAGGTATGCCAAGGAACTGTCCCCTCATAAATGGTATTGTTTTTTGAAATTTAAATTGCGTATTTATGTAATAGTTAGGCTTTCGTAAATTTCTTTAAGTTTTGCATATCTTTCCATAACTTGATTAAGATAATTTTTAACTTGCATTACACAACCTGGACCTGTATTGTACATCCACACAGCCCTTTGCCAATTATCCAAATTTATTCTATCTTTGCATGTTTCTGGATGCTTAATTGCATAATCATAATAATATGCCAAAATCCATATCCCCTTTTCTATACCAACTTTAGGGTCCTTAAGTGCATCGCATGTCAAACCTTCAAATTCTTTGCTCCATGTACGCACATTTACTTGCATAATTCCACAATCATTACCATCTGGACTAACTGCTTCAGAATTACAGCTCGATTCCTGCATGATGATAGAAAGAACAAGAAGTGGGTCAGGAATGCCATATTGCCCTGAATATTGTAAGATATAATTTGCATACTCCTGACATCTTTCACCACAATTGCACCGCCTATCACCAACCGGATGGTTTTTGCAATGTTCCATGACCTGTGCAAGCTTTTGCGCATCCCTACTTATCGGTTCTGCAGGCAATTCAACAGGATATGGTGTTATGCTGCCTGGCATACCAGGACTTTCAAGAAATTTGAAAGCAACGAGAATTGCAAGCCCTACAGCAAGAAATGTGAAAAGGATTATCAATATCTCTTCATGCTCAAGTATCATTTTTATTATTGTAAGTTAAACTAAATTTTGTATTTTCCGAGCTTCCAAACTTTTTCTAAACCCTTTTCAACCTTGCCTGGTTTGTGAATTGCCTGAATAATATCTTTAAGCCTCTGCGGACTTGTCTCAGCGACCGTGCCTGTAACAATAATATCAGCGCCTGCCTTCACCTTTTCCCTTGCTGTCTGTGCATCTCTTATACCTCCACCAACTATCACAAACATGTCATTCCCAACTGCTTTTTTGACTGTTGATATCATTTCGTTGGGCACAGGCATCTTTGCGCCAGAGCCTGCCTCAAGATAGACAAACTTCATACCAAAAAACTTTGCAGCCAATGCATATCCAACAGCAAAATCTGGCTTGTCTCTTGGAATTGGCCGAACATCACCAGCCCATGCAGCTGATGTGATGGCACCTGACTCAATGATTAGATATGCCATTGGCAAGGGCTCAAGGCCATAATTTTTTACAAGTACTGCCCCTCTCATTTGCTCTTCAATGAGATATTGTGGTGACCTCGAATTTAGTAAGGACATAAAGAATAGTGCATCTGCATTTGGTGATAGAGCAGAATGTGTTGAAGGAAAGAGTATGATTGGAAGTTTTACCTCTTCTTTTACCCTGCTAACAGTCTCCTCAAGATAGATAAGTTGTGCTGCATGCGAACCGCCAACCATCACCGCATCTGTACCTGCATTTTTTGCCATTCTTGCAAGTTCAACTGCTTTTTTTGCTGTTTGTTTATCTGGATCTATGAGTAGAAAATGTAAGGCTCCCTTTCTCCTTCGCTTTTGAATATATTTGAGCACTTCAAACTTCTTTGACTTCCTGAATGCCATAAATAGAATTGACAGAATATATTAAAATTCAGCTGTTTGGCCCTTGCAACCATGAATTACATTATTTAAAAATAATAGCGGGGGGTGGATTTTCACGCGGATGACCTTATGCCAATTAATGAATGCTTCATGTTCTTTGAATGATTGTGTAGAGCAATTTCTTGCTCGCACGCTTTTTGCCTAAAGCGTGCCGTGGAAGCGTAAGCTCCCTCTTGCTCACACGCTTCTGTTGGGAGCAGGAGAAGCGTGCCCGCGAGCGCTTTCTTCTTGAAAGAAAGGCTTGGGAAATGGAAGCGGTTAGCTCCTTCTTTCCGCGAGCGCTTTCTTCTTGAAAGAAAGGGCTCTTTGAACCACCGACCTCTGGGTTATGGGCCCAGCGAGCACACAAGACTCAACGCCTTAGGCGCCATGCACTCCAGGCATAGAGAACCTTTTAGGCTGCTCTTTAAGCAAACCTGAAAAGGTCTTGCTCCACCCCGCTATAAGATATATTATCATCACGGCATAAATCTTTTAAATGCTTGTGCTCGGTATTGATGAAGCAGGGAGAGGGGCATGTATAGGTCCTCTTGTGATCGCAGGTGTGGTGATTGATGAAAAGGATGAGCAAAGATTAAAGAAAATGGGGGTAAAGGATTCCAAGCTTCTAACACCAAGACAAAGGGAAAGGATTGCAAAAGAAATAGAAAAAGTTGCAAAAGATATAATAATTCAAAAGATTGGTGCCTGTAAAATAGATAACTACAGAAGAGAGGGGATAAATCTCAATCAGGTAGAGGCAATCAAAATGGCAGATATTATAAACTTAACCAAACCTGATATAGCATATCTTGACAGCCCTGACCCAAAGCCTGAAAAATTTGGTAAATTTGTTGAGAAGATGGTAAGATATGATGTTAAGATTTTATCTTCTAATTTTGCAGAAAGGAGATGGGTTGCTGTTGCTGCTGCTTCCATAATTGCAAAAGTAAACAGGGACAAAGAGATAGAACAGATAAGACAGAAATATGGTTTAAAGGGCTCTGGCTATCCTGCAGACCCCGAGACAGAAGAATGGTTAAGAGAATGGTATGAAAAGAATAAAAAATTCCCTGAAATTGTACGGCAATCATGGGAAAATGTGCGCGAGATCAAAAAAAGAAAATTTAGCCTTCTCTCATGGCTGAAACATAAAAGTTAAAATTTCATGACTTCAGAATCCATTTTTAAAAGAAAGGTTAGAAATATAAATTTTTCTAATAAAATAAAAATATGATTGAAAGGATTGGAGATATCACCTTAATTAGACTTTCAGAACTTGATTCAAACATATATGTCATTGGTGATACTATTATTGATTCTGGAACAGGTTTTAATTTCACTCGACTTTATGGCATGCTGAAATCGATGGGCAAACCAGTTGATAGCATAAAATATGTCATAAACACACATTATCATTTTGACCATGTAGGTGGAAATGGATATTTTCTCAATGCGCAAGTAGCAATACATGAAAAGGATGCATCTGTGCTCGAATCAGGAGATAGCAAAACTGCAATGGCTGATTATTTCGATGGAAAACTTAAACCAAGAAAGCCGGACATATTGCTTAAGGATGGCCAAAAACTAAAGATAGGAAATTGGAACTTCGAGGTTATTCACACACCAGGTCATACCCCAGGTTCGATATGCCTTTTTGAGCCAAAAAAGGCAATACTGATATCAGGAGATACTGTTTTTGCAGATGGGGTTGGTAGAACAGACATACCGGGTGGTGACCAGCGAGCACTTTTCAATTCGATACAAAATCTTATAAAATTAAAACCAAAAGTTCTTCTGCCAGGTCATGGAAAAATCATCACAAGTGATGCGGTAAAGATATTGCAAAAAATAAACACAGAACGCGATTCTATATAAAACTTTTAAGTCCTGCCCTTATATCAGGGTCTTGAAAACCAAGCTTTCTGCCAAATGCAATTAACTCGGATGGGCTTCTCAGTTGCCATATGCTTTTTGCATTCGATATTATTGCAAAAGGTGCTTTGTATTTTCGCACAAGTCGAGCAATCCTCCAGTAAGAAGACCATAGCGCTGCTCGTTCGAATCCGCTTCTCTCGATTAAGGCATTGATATCAAATATGATGGATATGCTATTTTCTTTTGCAAGCCTTACACACACATAATCAAGTTTTGTAGAATTTATAACACCATTCCATTTCAGACTAAGTATCTCTCTATTCATTTTTAGCCCTTCTGCGGAAATAAATAAAAGGTCTGCTTTTTTGTTGTATTGTTTTATCTTCTCTTTTATTTCATCAACAGATTTCCATTCAACCTTGTATGCCCATCTTATCCCTTCTGCCCTCTTTATCGGTTTTTCAGAAAGTATAAAAAGGCCCTCAATTCCAATCTTCTTTGCAAATTCTGAATCTTCTGGTTTGACCTGCGCAATATCCCACATATATAATCTTTCTATGAAAAGAAAAATGTTTAAACCTCAAATATTTCCTTTAAATCACATTGATATCTAAAAAACCCCAACAGCCCTACATGCCTTCTCAGCTCTTTTTTCATTGATATCGATTTCGTTCAGAATTGTCCATCTCTGTCTTATGTCTTTTGCCCTAACAACAGCCTCTACAACTCCTTTTGGTTGCATGCCTATACCCTTTGCTGTAATTGGCAGGCCTGCCCTGTCTAAAAGTGATTTTATACGCTTCCAATCCTGGCCTTGCAGATATGCCATTATAAGCGTGCCAAGTGCAACCTGCTCGCCGTGTAATGCGCTTGAACCAAGCTGTGTTGCTGCATGACCAAATGCATGCTCAGAACCAGAAACAGGTCTTGAAGAGCCCCAAATACACATTACAAGACCTGAATAAAATAGCGATTCTATGAGCGGTTTTATGTCACCTGCCAAAATCCTTTCAAGATTTTTTGCTGTATGCTCAAAGACATTCCATGCCATGTCTGCAATCAGCTCTGAATATTCTTCCCCTCTTTTGGCTGCAAGCCTCCAATCATAAACAGATGTGTATTTTGAAAGTGCATCTCCTATCCCTGCCCTTATAAGTCTGGAAGGGGCATTTCTCAAAATATTCATATCTGCAATGACCATATAAGCTGGTCTTGCAGGTTTTGTGTATATGCCAAGCTCAGGTAATGTAATTGTTGGGGAGAATATACCGTCATGCGAAGGGGCAGTGGGTATGGCAATAAGTTCTGCACCGCTTTGAAGGGCAACCAACTTGCCTATGTCTATAATCTTTCCACCACCAACTGCAATAATAAAATCTGCATCTGTTTTGATATCCACATCTTTAGATATCATTCTCACTTCAACTTCTCTTTTTTTTAAAAAAGATAAAACATCTTTACCTGCAATCTTGTACGTTGTCTCATCAGCTATAACAAGTATTTTTCCAGCCTGTATCTCTTTTACCTTTTTTATTGCGTCATCCTCGATATAAATCTTTCTTGGCAGCTCCATTTAATTATTTAGATTCAATTCATAATATGTTTGGTCTGCTAAAGAAGGTTTTTGCAAAATCTGTAAAAGGGCTGAAGGAAAAAGTTAGCGAAAAGGCAAAGATAGTAACAGTTAAAAAAATTTCAGAAAAGGATATAGATGAGTTTTTTGATGAGATCGAGCCCGAGTTGCTGCGCACAAATGTTGCCCTTGAAGTTGTTGATGCAATAAAATCTAAGTTGAAAAAGGGGCTTGTTGGCCAAGAAATTAAAAGAGGGCAAATAGAAAAACAAATCGAAAATGCATTCAAAGATTCGCTTATAGAAATTGTTTCGCAAGGTAGTATTGATTTGTTTAAATTGAAAAGGCCTGCACTACTCCTCTTTCTTGGATTTAATGGCTCTGGAAAGACAACATCAATTGCAAAGATTGCTCATATCCTGTTAAAAAAGAAATGCAAAGTTGTGTTAGCTGCAGGTGACACATTTAGGGCAGCATCCATAGAACAGCTTGAAGAACATGCAAAAAGGCTTGGTGTTGATATCATAAAGCATAGATATGGTGCTGACTCTGCAGCAGTAATTTTTGATGCAAGGCGACATGCAGAAAGCAAGGGTTTAGATTTCATACTTGCAGATACTGCAGGCCGTTCCCATGCAAATGTGAACCTGATGGATGAATTGAAAAAAGTCGTGAGGGTAAATAAACCTGAATTGAAAATTCTTGTTGTTGATTCGCTGACCGGAAATGATGCTGTAGAGCAGGCAAGACAATTTGATAGGGCAATAGGTGTTGATGCAGTGATCATGACAAAAGCTGATGTGAATGAAAAAGGTGGAAGCATACTTTCT
>JAVZYR010000027.1:0-7292 GCA_038999435.1 Candidatus Aenigmatarchaeota archaeon
AGTTTAAAAGGCTTTTGGATATGTCAGATAATAAAAATGTTTTTGTGTTTGATTATAAAGTTCTAAGCAAGCATCCAAATGGGATTATCCCATTCGAAGAAGCAATAAAGCATCCTCAGCTAATAGCATTTGCAGGCGATAAAGATGTGGCAGAGGCATATCTTGAAATGCATAAAAAGGTATACAAGGAAACAAATATAGGTATTTGGTATCCTACTAATTTGACTGATACACCATTAGGAAGGGCATTACTTCTTGGCAATTATTTTGGAAGAGGGCTTGATGCTGCTGATGAGATGGATGGAGAGGGCAGGATATTAGGATATTTTGGCAAGTAAAAATTTCATAATGGCGAATGTAGCCCCAGTTTTTAATTAAACAATCTCTGTCTTCTTTCCCATTTCTTCTACACGCTTCCTTATCAGCTTCTCTATCTCACCTGAAATCGTCGACTCATTAAGCACACACAGGGCCTTAAATTTAAGAAAAAGTTCCTTATCAATCTCAATGGTTGTGGTCATGGTTTCAGGCTTTTCGCCTTTATTATTGCCATTAGCCATGAAAAATCATAGATTTATGATTTTTAAAGCTTTCGTATGAAAATATTTTTATATAAATGTGTAAAAATAGATGAATCAAAGGATAATCAAATTTTGTATAATTTAAAACATGTTTGCAAACTCAAGCGCATTCCTATAACAATCTGCATTGTTAAAGAGCACATAAACAGTTTTTTTGCTTGCCTGTTTTTTGACCTTTGCAGCTAAACGCTTAAGCTCATCCTTTGAAAAGCTGTAGTTATATATGCTTGGCCTGCCAAATCCATGAAGGCGGTAATAGATGATATCCTTTGCGTAAAATATATCCTGCCTGAATGGGTCAACAACCTGATTTATGCTAAGTTCTGAAAAAAGGCTATTTACAATATCTTTTGTCCACTCCTTTGCCCATCTAACTTCCCATGCTAAAATAAACCCCTCTCTTTCTATCTTGTTAAAAAAGTTTTGCGCTACCTTTATGTTATTCTCTGTTGGTCTAAAGCTTGAAGGAGATTGAAAAACCAATACATTTGCCCTTAGTGCCTGTGCAATCTCTTTCATTCTTTCAAATGCAACAAATGCCTGCTTGCCAAAAGGGTTCTTATGTGTTATGAGCTGTGATACTTTTAGCGTAAATTCAAAGTTCGGGTTTATGGCATCCACTTCTTCTCGCCATCTTTGTACTGTTGCAATCTTTGGGATTGCGTAAAAAGTTGAATTAACCTCAACAAGGTTAAACAACTTAGCATATGCTTGCAGTTTGCTTTTAAAATCTTTTTGCCAAAGAGGTCCAAAATACTCTTTGCAGTTAAGATATGCCCAGCCACAATTACCTATCTTAATACTTTTCATGAAATCTTTGTTTTTATCAGTTCGTATGTCTTCTGCAGCGATAATGGTTTAAGATTGCATATAGCATCCCTTTCTTTAAAAAGCCTAACAGCCTCTTCAAGTTCACCCTCAATAACAGATATCCTTTTTCTGCATTCATCCCAGAAGCCCTCATAAAGGATTGGTTGGGTTTTAACTCTATGGTCTTTTTTTAATCCATTTAAAATGAAGTTAAAAATATCATTCACATCCCTGTTTATCTTTTTAATCACATCTATCAGCTGTTTATCTTTTGCCTCAAGCTTTGCAATCCAGATATCAGGCAAAGGCCTCCATCGACAAACCCTTATCTTTATCTCATCAGAAAAAACATCAACAGCATCCCAAAGCCCCTGAAGTTGCTGATTTATTTTACCCTCAAGCTGCATCTCATAAAGCATGTGTATGGTTCTGAAAAGCACCTTTTTTGTTTCCCTCAAGCTTTGTATAAGAAAGGCACATATGTTTTCATCAGTAGCATGGGCCTGTGCTGTTGTTCTATAGCCATAATTTGGTATTTCAGTAATATCCATATTTAGCTTTGTTTGTAGGATTAAAATGTTAATAAGGTTTCAAGCGCCCTAATAAATTTACAATAATGACCAAATGACAATTAGGCTTGTGAATATGATTGCAATCGTGTTCATGACTTTTATCAATGGATTTATGGCAGGCCCTGCTGTATCCTTGTAAGGATCTCCTACAGTATCGCCAACCACGGCTGCTTTGTGTGCATCAGAACCTTTACCACCAAATTTCCCACCTTCTATGTATTTCTTTGCATTGTCCCACGAAGCACCGCCCATTGACATCTGTACAGCAAGCATAAACCCTGTAATAATTGAGCCAAGCAAAAAGCCGCCAAGTGCTTTTGGCCCAAGTATAAAGCCAACAAGCAGAGGTGATATTACAGCAAGCAGTGCTGGTGCAGACATTGCGCGAAGGGATGTAGCTGTAACGATATCAACAGCCTTTGCATAATCAGGTTTTGCCTTTCCTTTCAATATACCTAAGCTAAACTGCCTTCTCACTTCCTCGACAACCTTGAATGCTCCTTTACCAACAGCATTTAGGCATAGAGATGAGAATATGAAAGGTATCAGCCCACCAATCAAAAGGCCTATGAGCACAAGAGGGTCTCCAAGTTCAAATACAACTGCTTCAGAGATGCCATGTAGCCTTTGGGCTATGTTTATCTCCTGTACATATGCTGCAAACAGCGTCAAGGCAGCCAGGGCAGCAGAACCGATTGCAAATGTTTTTGTGACTGCTTTTGTTGTATTGCCAACAGCATCAAGCTTTTCGGTTACAGCCCTAACCTTTTTCTCAAGTCCAGCCATCTCTGCAATCCCACTTGCATTGTCTGTAATAGGACCATACGAATCAAGGGTTATAATGGTTGCAGTCAGGCTTAACATTGCCATCACAGCTATACCAATGCCGTATACACCTCCAAGCCAGTAGGCAAGGATGATGCCTGCAGCAATCACAAGTACAGGTGGCCAGACAGATTTCATACCTATTGCAAGGCCTGTAAGAATGTTTGTTGCAGGACCTGTCTGTGATGATTCGGCTATTGATTTGACAGGGCCAAACTTCTCTGAGGTAAAGTATTCAGTGATACAGAAAAGGAGAAGGCCAATTACAATCCCTAGTATAGAGCACAGCCATAGATAGAAGGGGAGGAAGAAATAAAACAATGCCCCGGCAATGATGACTGTTGCTATAAGCCCTGCATACATTGCCCTCATTATCGACTTGCCACGCATAAAGAAAAGCCCTATAAATGAAGCAATGATTGCAGCAGCACCAATAAGCAATGGATATGCAACGCCTTGTTCGCCAATTGCAAGGGCACCAAGAAGCATGGCACCTATAGCGGTGACTGCGTATGTCTCAAAAAGGTCAGCACCCATACCTGCGCAGTCGCCTACATTATCTCCAACCTGGTCTGCTATCACAGCAGGATTTCTCGGGTCATCTTCAGGTATGCCTTTCTCGACCTTACCCACAAGGTCAGCGCCTATATCAGCTGATTTTGTGTATATACCACCACCAATCCTTGCAAACAGAGAAACAAGCGAGGCACCGAATCCAAAACCAACTATAAGGAGCGGGTTTTTGTAAATCATATAAAACGCTGTTACACCAAGCAACGCAAGACCTGCTACAGCAAATCCGGTTACAGCACCACCTTTTATTGCTATGTTCAGCGCAGGGTCAAGGCCCTTTCTCGCTGCCTGTGCAACCCGCACATTTGTCCTGACAGATAGGGACATGCCAAGAAAGCCTGCTAATGCAGAAAAAAGACAGCCAAAAAAGAATGTGATAGCTGTTGGGACATTTATGAAAAGTGCCAAAATGGCTGTAATGATGACCGCAAATATGAAAATGTTTTTATACTCTCTTGCAAGATATGCCATTGCCCCCTCTTTTATACCATTTGCTACAGATGTCATAGAAGGTGTGCCTTCTTCCTTTTTAAGAATGTAAAGGCTAAAGGCTAACGCAAAAAGAAGAGAAAGGCCAGCTATTGCAAGTACAAACAACAATTCCATTATAATTTTGGGATAGGAAAATTTAAAAAGCTTAACGTAAAATATTTAAATGTTACTATTAATTAGTAAATATGGAAGACACTAAATTAAATATGGAAAATATTGAGGAAGAAGTTGAAAAAGAAGTCAAGAGGCTTGTTGAGGAGCTGAGTGCAGAGGAGATTGCATACATACTTATATCAAGGAATGAGATAGTAAGGAATCTTGGCGTAAAGGAAAGGGCAGAAATAGGGTTGAAATATCTTGCAAAAAAGATAGAGAAATCTATGGCTATTTATATTAAAGAAGGAGATGCCTATAAATGCATTGCAGCCGAAGGTGTCCCAGTTCTTGGTTGTAAAAAAAGAAAGAGTGAAATTAAAAAGGAACAAGGAAGAATGATAGAGCTAAATAATTTAGGAATTCTTTTTGTATACGGAGAAATAAATACAGATGAAGAAAAATTTACAAGGGTATATGCACAAAACAATCTTACATTTTCATTAGAGCATGCAATAGATTATAACAAGAACTTTGAATTGGCAATAAAGGATTATCTCACAGGTGTCTACAATAGAGGTTTCTTAGAAAATGAGCTTCAAAGGGAAATAAGAAAGCATGCAAGGGAAAGATTGAAAGGCTTATCATTTGTAATGCTCGACGTAGATAATTTTAAGAAATATAATGATACACATGGCCATCAAAGAGGGGATGAGGCGCTAAAAATTGTTGCAAAGATAATGCAAGACAGTGTGAGAGATACGGATATTGTTGCAAGATATGGTGGGGAGGAGTTTGGGATTGTGCTTCCTGACACAAAAGTGGAGGAAGGGTATGAAATAGCTGATAAGATAAGGTATCTTGTTGAAAGGCATAAATTTTATGGTCAAGAAGACCTACCTGGAGGGAATTTAACAATAAGTATGGGGCTTGCTAACTGGCCCTTGCATACTATAGGAGATGCAAAAGAACTTATTGCCTGTGCTGACAAGGCGCTTTACAAGGCAAAGAGTTCTGGTAAAAACAGGGTTGAGATTTACAGCATATAAAGATATTTCCTTTGTCTGAGTGCTATCACATCCGCTCCTACTTGTTTAAGCCTTTTTATAAGCTCTTTGTCAAGTGTGCAGATTATATGCCCTTCCTTCCCAAGCCTGAGAAGTTCTATGTCGGCATCGGCACTTTTTGATTTTATGATTTTTACCCTCTTTGCTATCTCCAAAGCAATTTTTGCATCCTTTGCGCTTTTACCCCTTCCTTTTGCAATCCTTTCAAGCTCTTTTATCACAACATCAAGGGTGCATAGCTCTATCTTGCCAAATCCCTGCATCTCAGAAAAGACATCAACCTTGAACCTTGCCGGTATGAGAAGAAAATTTGCATCGAGAAATGCCTTTCTTGTTTTATCCCTCATCATTCTCTTCTTTTCTCTTCATGCTCAAAAGTACGCCTATGAATACAACCACAACACCGAGAATTGCAGTCATTGGTTCATATGGCACGAAAACAGAAAGACCACTTATGCCTGGTTGTATGAAAACGAATAGAGTGAATAGCAGCAGGATAATGCCAATGCATATCAACGCCTTGCTCATAATTAAGATTGGGGTATGGCTTTAAATATTTGAAATAAGCTCAGACAAATTCTTTACTCTTCCAAACACTTCAAAATCTCCTCATCGCTTAACTCAGGGAAGTGGCGGTAGAATGAGGCAACGGCAAAAACCCTCGAGCGGTCGACATATAGGCATATAACCTTTGCATAGCGTCTCAGTAGTCTGTATGCTGAGAGAGATGCAACAGGGCTTGCTATTATAATCCTTTTTGCACCCTTTCTTTTCGCAAGTTTAAGCGCAGCCAATGCTGTGTAGCCACTTGCAAGTCCATCATCCACAATAATGACATTCTTGTTTTTGATATTAGGCATAGACCCAAATATCCTTTGCCTCCTCTTAACCTCTTTTAACACAACCTTTACAATCCTTTTAATCTCATCTTCTTTCAATCCAAGCTCCCTGACAAGCTTTTTATTTAAACACAACGAGCCATCGATTGCAACCGCACCAAAACCTGCTTCGGGGCTCCATGGTATGGGCAACTTTCGCACAGGTACGATACTTAATTTTAGCCCAAGCATCTTTGCAATGGAATGACCAACGAGCACACCACCTTTGGGTATTGCCAGAATTAAAAAATCTTTACTAACCTTGAGTTTTTTCAATTCCTCTGCAAGCACCTCGCCTGCCTGGGCCCTATCGTAGAACATGTATGTTTAAATAATTTATTGCAAATTTTAAATCATAGCCTTTCAAAGTTTACATCGATTAAAAATTTATTTATGTTTCTTCAATGATTTTGACCTATTTAAAAAGAGAGCAACAGCTGCTATTAAAATTACAAAAATAATCACGAGTGGTAACCAAATTGGAATTGGAGAAGGTTTTTCTTCTATCACTTGTTGCCTTTCTTCTTCTTTTTCAGCGGTTGGAACAGGGCTGACTTCTTCTTTTAATTCTGCAAAACTTATGACCGCCTTTTTGTTTTCAATTTTTTTCAATAAAATTTCAAGGTCAGCAGAATTATCTCCATCTAAATCTAATTGTTTAGGTTCACCTATTATTAACTCAACTTTCAAAGGAGTGCTCCATATAAACAAAATAATATTATTTTCTCCAATAATTCCTACCTGTGCTGTATGTTCCTGTCCTTTCACTCTGAAAATGAAAACTTCTCCAGTGTCAGCAACAAAATCTAAACCAGTGCTCACATCACCCAAATTCTTGGTAATGTTTTTGGGTGGCTCTAATGGAATGGGGCAATCAAGAGAGCAATTTAGATAGTTTTCATATAGAGAATTACATATTCCATCTCCACAAACAACAGAAAGTTTATGTCCTCCATAATATACACCACCTTCACTTGGCTTTTTCTCACCAAAGATGGCAAAATTGCTAAATTCATTTAAAGTCACGCTAATTGTATTGCTTGCTGTATTTAAAACTTGCCCGGGAACTTTTTGCCATGTTCCATTCAATCTATACAAAGCCAAACTGCCTTCACTTTTAATGTTACTCAAATCAGAATCACTATAGAAGAAAGTTATATTCAATTCAAGAAAAGCTGAATTTTCTATTTTTAAGCCCTTTCCAATGCTTGCCATTCCGCTCGGTGTAGAACTTGGCAAGTAACTTGTCATATTGAAAGTGCCTGAATAATTGAAACTAACTTTTGTATTAGTGAAAGTTATCTCACTAAAGTAATTATTAGCTGTAGCATCATTAATTAAATCAACATTATTGTCATAAAGCCTCAAATAAGAAACATTATTAGAATGTGAGCCCTCTAA
>JAVZYR010000028.1:0-6445 GCA_038999435.1 Candidatus Aenigmatarchaeota archaeon
GCATGGAAGAAATTCAGGTATATGCCAATTTTTCGGGTCTTCGGCTTCAACAACAGAGATGAGATTCAATACCTCTTTTTGTCTCTCATCATAATGCGTTTCGCTGATCTTTCCAAATTTCAATATTGTATTCAGTATCTGAAGCCATGCCCCGGCTATCTTTTCATGTCTTACAACCCACCCATTATCTTCACCATCATAGCTTTTTGCCTCATCTTGTGCTTTGATAAAAACTGCCTTTTTTCTACTTCCTTTTGCTGCTTCAAACATATCCAAGTCTACGCTTTGCACATCATCAATCCTATACACATTTACAGAACTCCTTAATTGCTCAAGTGCATCTTTTGGTATGTCTATGCCTATGTAACCATCCCATTTCGACCTAACCTTCCAGCATGCCCTCTCTGTAAATCGCATCTTTCCTTTTTCAACCCCTTTTTCAAAAAAATCCATGAGTATTTTTCCTGAATTTGACAGGTCAGGGCCTGTGATGATAAGCCTTTTTATATCTGGGTTTGCAAGAAGATTTCTCACAAGATAGTCAAGCCCACGTTCTGCTGAAAACAGATTTCCTATCACTGCATATTTATTCTTGTCTATCTTTTCTGCAATATCCTTTGCCTTTGCCCAAAGACAAACAATCGCAAGGTCAGAGTTGGGATTACCTATAATAAGTCTGCTTGCTTTGTGTATCGGCACAAACATAATCCTAATTGTTTGATATTTTTATTAATTTTCTGGCAGTTTTATTGCTATGACTTTTGATTCACCATCTTCCATAGAGATGCCATAGACCTGATCTGCCTCTTTTATAACCGCATCATTGTGTGAAATAAATATCATCTGCGCAATCTTTGAGTATTTTTTCAGCAGATTAACCACACGTTCAGAATTTAATTTATCCAATGCAGCATCGGCTTCATCAAGAACATAAAATGGTGCTGGTTTGTGCCTTTGTATTGCAAATAGGAATGCAAATGCTGTAATTGTTTTTTCCCCAGTTGACATCGAATCGATGTTCACAAGTTTCTTTCCAGGTGGACTTGCTTTTATAAGAAGGCCTGAATTTATGTCATTGTTCTCAAGCTGAAGCTCCGCCTCACCACCTGTTAGCTCTTTGTATGTTTCCTTAAAATGTCTACTCACATTTTCAAAAACAGACATGAATGTTTCCCTTCTTCTTTCCTCAATCTTTTGAATTGTTGCTTCGATAGAGTTTCTCTCCTCAATTATCTTGTCAAGTTTTTCTTTAAGCTTGTCAAACTCGCTACGCGCAAACTCAAAGTCCTGTATTGCCCGCATGTTGATGGGCCCGAGTGACTTTAGCCTTTCATTGATTTCCATATCTCTTCTTTTCAACAACTCAAGTTTTGTATCAAGAAATGGATTCTCACCCTTTATTTCAGGTATCTGAAGCCTGAGATTATCGAGCTTGACCTCAATCTTTGTTTTCTGTATATTTAGTCTACCTATATCCTGTTGAAGAGAAAGACGCTTTTCATATATCTCCTTTCTCTCCTCTCTTAGCTTGCTAATACCTTCATCAATCCTTGCCAATTTTAACTCTTCTGTCGGCTTCACCCTTTTTGATAAGTTTGCAATCTCTTTCTCAAGCCTTTTTATCTCATCTTCAAGATTTCTGTTCTCTTCTTCAAGTTCTTTGACCCTACTCAGAATCTCCTTTCCTGACCTTTTCTGCCTCCAACCACCTGTCACAGCACCAGATGGCTCAAACAAATCACCTTCAAGTGTCACCATCCTCACACGTTCGACTTTTGCAATCTCTTTTGCTGTGTATATATCCTTTACACATGCAGTTTGATTACCAATCCATTCAACAAGTATCTTAAATTTTGGCTTTGCTGTTATGATGTCAGAAAGCCATGCAATTGCACCATTTGGAAGAGGTCTTCTTGCCTGTGGTCTTATGTGATCAAGGGGGAGGAATCTTGCCTGTCCTGCTTTTGTCCTCTTCAGCATTTCTATGCATTTTATTGCCGTATCAAGACTTTCAACCACCCAATCATCAAGATGCCCGCCAACAGCAACCTCAAATGCAGTTTGATATTCAGGGCTGACTGAAAGCAGGTCCGAAACCTTACCAAGAACACCATCTATTCCTTCAAAAGTAAGCGCAGACCTTGATGTCAGTTTACTATCAAGCAGCCTCAACCTTTCTATCTCTTTTTTGTTTACCTCAAGCCTTGATCTCTTAAATTCAAGCTCTGCCTGAAATCTTGACAGCCTTCTTTCAGCCTCTAATGTTTGATTTATCTCGGAAACCCTTTTGCTGATATCCTTTATCCCTTTTTCACCTTCCCTTATCTTCTTTTCTATCTCATCAAGCCTCTTTGCCAACTCCTCCTGCTCATTTTCCTTTTCCTCAATCTTTGCCAAAACTTTTGAAAGTTCAGCCTCAAGTTCTTCCTTTTCTTTTATCAGGCATGCAGCCTTTATCAGCTCTAACTCCTTTTGTAGCTCCTGCCATTCAACCGCTGCTGCGCGTTCAGCCCTTAATTTTTCAAGTATTGTCTGCTTTTCATTCAATACAAGCTCTGCATCCCTAATTTTTTGTTGTGTTGCTGCTAATTCCTTTTCAGCATGTGCCTTTTTCTCTTCATACTCAGAGATGCCTGCTAAAGAATCTATGATTTTCCTTCTTTCAATTGCATCCATTTCTATGATTTGGGTGACCTCACCTTGTTGTATAATATTATAACCATCAGGCCTAAGCCCTATCTGTACAAGCACATCAAGCATTTGCTGTCTTGTTGCAATCCTTCCATTTAGGCGATATGTTGATATGCCTGCCTTGTTCAACCTTCTGCTGACAGAAACAACAGGCTCATCAAATGGCAGGCTTTTGTCAGAATTATCAAAGAACAGCGCAACCTTTGCCTCCTCTGCTGGTGGCTTCTTTTTGTAACCATGATATATGAGGTCTGTTGCCTTTTTTGCTCTAAGTAGCCTTGAGCTGGTCCGCCCTATCACAAAGTTTATAGCATCAACAATATTCGTCTTTCCACTACCATTTGGTCCAATGATGATAGAAAGGCCTGGAGGAAATGGGATAGAAACTTTTTTTCTGAAAGATTTAAAGCCCTGAATTGCAATCCTTTCAAGTCTTGCCATATCAAGATTATGATGCGGAATGCTTAAATTATCAAAGCAAAATATTTTATGATTGAATCTCTGCTTAGCTTCAAACAAGTACTTCAAAGGCCATGGCTTACTGCTGTATGGTCATTTATTATAGCCAATATAGCACTCGTTCTCAGCTCTCAGGTTGCACCAACATTCTCCAATGTCAGTTTTAGCTTCTTTGCAATACTTTTCATCATCATACCTTCTGTCTACTTTATGACAACCTTTATCAAGAGGGAAGAAAGAACAGAAGAGGAGATGTTGAAGGAGAATGCTAAAGGGCTTTGGGAGAGGCATGAAAAGGACATACTCGTTTTCATATTTTATTTTCTTGGCCTGACAGCGACATTTTCAATTTGGTCATTCATTCTACCAGATACTGCATTTGAAGTGCAGACAGCAAAGATAAATCAGATAAGGGGGTTTGCAGGTGCTGTTACATCATCTGCTGCAGGCATGGGTGCATTCTTTGACATACTTCTTAATAATCTACAGGTACTTTTCTTTTCATTCTTTTTTGCCTTCATATTCGGTGCAGGTGCAATATTCATACTTGAATGGAACGCATCCATACTTGGTGTATACATAGGACAGATATCAAAATCGATATGGGAAGTCCCAATTGTTACCCTTGCATTCCTTCCGCATGGCATACCTGAGATAGGAGGATATGTAACGGCAGGGCTTGCAGGTGCAATACTCTCTGCTGCAATAGTAAGAAAGAACACAAAAAGGATTCTCGAAGCTGTGATTATGGATTCTGTAAAACTACTTTTCCTTGCAGTGATGCTTATCCTGCTTGGCGCGGTAATAGAGGTATGGTTATAGATTTTTATTTCTCAGGTACCTAATTTTTTATGCCAAATGCAGATAAAGGGAAATGCCTTAGATGCGGAGGATGTGTAGCAGTATGTCCAGTGCTTGCAATACACCTTACAGAACATGGCATAGAGATTGATAGCAAAAAATGCATAAAATGCGGCAAGTGCGTTGCATTTTGTCCTGTAGGCGCACTTAAAATTTAAAATGAAAATGAAATTAAATATAAATCTTAATTTCTAATATGGGCCTAAGACCTGCAAGATGTTACAGAAATATGGAGCGTCCTTATACTCGACAGTCTGCAAGAAAGCCAAAAAAAGGATATGTAAAGGGCGTACCTGCGATGAAGATACACAGATTTCAGACAGGACCTGAAAGAGATTTTGGTGTTTGGTTGAAATTGATTTCAAAAAGAGATGTGCAGATAAGACATAATGCACTCGAGGCAGCAAGGGTGGCTGCGCTAAAACCACTTGAAAAGTATGCAAAGGATAGATATTTTCTGCGTGTTGTGCCATATCCCCATCACGTTCTGAGGGAAAATCCAATTGCAACAGGTGCAGGTGCTGATAGATTTCAGACAGGTATGAGGCTATCTTTCGGAAATCCGATAGGTACTGCTGCTCAGGTTAGGGAAGGACAGACAATCATAGAGGTTAGTGTGCCACAGGATGCGGTTAGCATTGCAAAAAAGGCACTTGAGATTGCTAAAAAGAAGCTTCCAACAACTTGCTCAATTTCTATAGTGGCAGCATCGGCAGCACAATTGAAGTGAGCAGTGGGACAAGGAATATTGAAAGTAACCATCCAATGATACCAATGATGATTGAATGAAGCAGGCTTGGGCCAAGAAATATTTTTACAAAAATTATCCACACAAGTACAGGCAAGATAAGGCCAAGAAAGGGTATCATTGGCGCCACAAAGCCAAGTATACCAAGCATGTTTATGATATTAATGAGCAAAACCATGATGAATGCATTGCCATAGCCTCTTGCTTCTCTTGCAAGCAGTGCTGTAAGGATTATCACAACCAACCCACCGATAATCGTTGAAAGGAGTATGTTAACACCAAGACCAACCCAATATTTTATCCCTTCTGTTGCACTCAAGCCACCGAGCCCAGAGGTAATTGCACCGATATCAACCATATTTATTTTTTCTTTGTTTATTAATCAATTTTATCCTCCTCAACAACCTCTGCAGGCATTGTTGTTCTACCAGGCCATATCTTTCTACCAGGCAATATGGCTGTGTGTATGCCTGTCTTGACATCATCACCTATCACTGTGCCAAATTTTCTAAGCCCTGTATCTACCATCTTTCCATTTATGCGTGTTTTTACGTTTTTACCATCATGGCGCAGATTTGCTGTGATTGTACCTGCGCCGCAGTTTACACTATCACCAAGCACAGAATCGCCAACATAACTTAGATGGCTAACAAAGCTGTTGTTGCCTATTATCGAATTCTTTATCTCAACGGCATTCCCAATCTTGCAACCATTGCCTATGCATGTATAGGGCCTAAGAAATGAATTCGGGCCTACAATACAGTCATCCCCAATCATCACAGGCCCTTCTATGTAGCTACCTGCTCTGATGGTGCTGCCTTTGCCAAGTATCAGCTTTCCTTTTACTGTCACACCCCTTTCTATCTTTCCATCAATCCTTGGTTTTGCCCTGTCAAGAAGTACGGCATTTGCTTTTAGCAGGTCCCATGGATATGTAATGGGTATCCATTCCCTTGCATTTACAATTTCAATATCAGCGCTTTTTGCAAACTCATTTATTGCATCGGTAAGTTCAAGCTCACCCCTCGGACTTGCTTTGATGCGTTTAATGCAAGGGAATATCCTTCTATCAAGGACATAGCAGCCCGTGTTTGCAAGTCTGCTTTTCGGCTCTTTTGGCTTCTCCTCGATATGCTTTAATTTCCCTCTTTCCATCTCAACAATACCAAAATCCCATGGCCTGTCTGTTTCTTTTGCAAGTACTGCTAATTTGTACCTCACAACCCTTCTTATATCTTCTGCCCCAAACAGGTCATCACCAGGCAGCACGAGAAACCTTTCTCCAACCATTTTTTCAACAGCAGCAAGTGCATGTGCAGTGCCGAGCTGCCCTTTTTGCTCAACAAATTTTATGTCAAGATTAAAGCCATCAACAGATATTTTTTCTTTCATATAACCAACAACAATAAAAACCCTTTTTGCTATACCTTGCAGGTTTGCAAGGGTCCAGTGCAGAAGAGGTCTGTTTGCAATCTTCAGCATCGGCTTTGGCTTTGCCAGTGTGAGCGGATGCATGCGGACAGATTTTCCAGCAGCAAGTATTACAGCATCTATCATTTCACCGTCACCGCCTTTGCAAGATTACGAGGCCGGTCTATGTCGCAACCTCTGAGTTTTGCCAGCTCATATGCCAAAATTTGCATAGGAATTATTTGGACAATTGGATTTTCATTGCCTGCCTCAGGC
>JAVZYR010000029.1:0-6044 GCA_038999435.1 Candidatus Aenigmatarchaeota archaeon
AAACTCTCCCGAGAATATCCTTGCTTTTGTTTTCTTTATCACCTAAACCAATAGTGCCGATTAAATCTATCAGCTCTCCCAAACGCTGTTTATTTAATGCTGGTCTTGCATAAATCTTTGGAAGAACGCCTCTTAATGAGGGGTTGTCTCTCTCAATAAGATCCATTGCGTGATCTATTAACTCTCCGATTTCTGGTTTTTTTGCATTAGCTTGTAAATACTCCCATCTTGCTTCTTTAGGAACCCAGAAAACTCTTCTTGCAATATATTCATCAACATCTTCTGTATCAGCTTCTGGATCTTTTTTTAATTCTTCATAAACTTCATTAAAGGAATCTGAGATGTATTTTAAGAAAATTAAACCAAGAACAACATGCTTGTATTCTGCAGCATCCATATTGCTTCTTAACTTGTCTGCAGCCTGCCAGAGTTTCTGTTCAAAACCTAAATTTGCACCATTAGACTTCATTTTATTTCACCTTCTTCCTTCTTGGTGTGTTCCAATAGGGGCTTTTGCATTTAGGGCAGACCTTCGGCTCTTTGTTTTTTGTATCACGAGGGGCCCATTTATGTCTGCAACGTTCACAAATACAGCCTTCTAATTTAATTTTTCCCATGTTAGTTAGATTTTATTTTTAGTATATAAATATCAGTATATTACATAAAGTCATCGAGATGATTTCTCCAGACATGCGCGAACAAAGCCTTTAAAAAGTGGGTTTGGGCTTAATGGTTTTGAACTAAATTCAGGATGCGCCTGTGTTGCAACAAAGAATGGATGGCCAGGTAGCTCGAGAAATTCCATCCTTCCATCAGGCGATTTGCCAGAAAAAACCAGCCCTGACCTTTCAATCATTTGTATATATTTCGGATTCACTTCATAGCGATGCCTGTGTCTCTCTTCGACAACGAGCCGGCCATAAAGTTTATGCACAATACTGCCTTTTTTTATGATGCTTGTCTGCTTCCCAAGCCTCATTGTACCACCAAGCTGTTTGCCTTTCTGTTCAGGCATGATGTCAATCACAGGATGTGGTGTATTTGGCTCAAATTCGGTTGAGTTTGCATTAAGGCCAAGAACAGATCTTGCCCATTCAATCACAGCAAGTTGAAAGCCAAGGCAAAGGCCTAAAAATGGCAAGGAATTTTCCCTTGCATATCTTATGCACTCTATCTTTCCCTCAATGCCACGGGCACCAAAACCTCCTGGAACAATCAGCCCATCAACATGACCGAGCATCTTTTTTGCATCCTTCAACTCTGTTGTCTCAATCCATGTAATCTCAGGCCTTGCCCCGAATTGTGGGGCTGCATGTTCCAATGCCTTTATTATGGATATATAGGCATCATGTACGCCTGTATATTTTCCTGCTATGGCTATGTTAACTGTTTTTTTCGCAGCATCGACCTTTTTGATAAAATCCTCCCATTCACGATAGGTTGCACA
This sequence comes from Candidatus Aenigmatarchaeota archaeon, assembly GCA_038999435.1. Classification (GTDB taxonomy): domain Archaea; phylum Aenigmatarchaeota; class Aenigmatarchaeia; order QMZP01; family QMZP01; genus QMZZ01. Next base: position 1,448 of record JAVZYR010000029.1, read on the forward strand.
TCTTCTCTCCCTAAGTCCTAATATACCGAGGACATGCTTATCTATTCTATTTTCTCTAAGAAATACAGGCACTTTGTGTATATTCTGCACATCATGAAGGCTTATTACCCTTTCAATCGCTGTGTTAGAGAAAACTGCTATCTTTTCTCTCACCGACTCGCTGACAGGCCTTTCTGCCCTGCAAACTACTATATCAGGCTTAAGGCCAATTGAGAGCAGGGTCTTTAATCCCAATTGAGCTGCCTTTGATTTCTGCTCTCCAAGAGAGCCAGGTTCAAGGATGTATACTATTGAGATTAGGCAGAGATTCTCCTTTCCTTCCTCATGCATAAGCTCTCTTATTGCTTCTAAAAAATAGCTATTCTCGATATCCCCAACTGTACCACCAACCTCTATGAGAACTATGTCAGCATTACTGCTCATTGCAAGTTTTCTCAGAAAAAGCTTTATCTCTCCTGTGACATGAGGTATAAATTGCACATCCCTTCCAAGATAGCCACCTGTTCTCTCTTTGTCTATCATCATCTTGAAAAGTTTTCCGGCTGTGAGATAGTTTTCATTTGTCAGATTTGTATTGAGCATGCGTTCGTATGTGCCCAAGTCAAGGTCACACTCTGTGCCATCCTCCAACACAAAAACCTCCCCATGCCTGTATGGATTGAGTGTGCCTGCATCACAATTCAGATAGCCATCAAATTTTATTGGTGATACCCTATAGCCATGATGCAGTGCAAGAATATTTCCTAATGATGATGTAAATGTCCCCTTGCCAACACCGGATATCACAGAACCTACAACAACAATGTATTTTGTTTTTCCACGCTTATAACCAGGTGGTATAGAATTAAAATCTTCTGGCATAGCTTATTTAATCTTGTTTTTTAAAAAGTTTTATGTTTGAAGACAGGGCATATCAGACAAAGATTGCAGAGAGTGCACTAAAACAGAACACGCTTGTTGTGCTACCCACAGGCCTTGGAAAGACTGCAATTGCAATAAAGGTTGCACAAGAGAGATTGAAATTTGGTAAGATACTTATACTTGCCCCAACAAGGCCGCTCATTGCACAACATGCAGAGAGCTTTTTTAATGCTCTTGGTATAAAAGGGCAAACCATAACAGGCATGCTTAAGCCTGAAAATAGGATATACAGCGAAAGGCTGATATTTGCAACACCACAGACTATTCAGCATGACATAACCAATGGAAGGATTGATCTAAAGGAATTCAGCCTTGTCATATTTGATGAAGCGCACCATGCAATTGGCGGTTATGCATATCCCTTTATTGCAAGAAAATATCTTGAAGTTGCACAAAATCCGCTCATACTTGCACTGAGCGCATCACCGGGTGCTGATAGACAGAAGATACAACAGATATGTGATAATCTGGGGATAAAGAATGTTGAGCTGAGAGATGAAAGAGATTCTGATGTGCGGCCATGGATACAACCAAAATTCATAGAATGGTATGAGCTTGAGCTTCCTGAGGGCTTTAAGCAGATAAGAGAATTGCTGGCAAAGGCCTACAACAAAAGGATAGAAAGCCTGAGAGGCATGGGTATTTTGAGAAGAAAGCCAACAAAAAGGGATCTTTTGGCCCTGCAAGCAATGCTTTTGAAAAAAAAGAGATGGCCTTTACTTAAAACTGTTGCAGAGGCGATAAAGATTGAACATGCAATAGGCCTGATAGAAACGCAATCTGTAAACATGTTTGTTGAATACATGTCATCGTTAGGGGGGCTTCTCAGAGAGCCTGATTTGCTAAGAGCAAAATGGCTCGGCGAACAGCTACAAAAAAGTGGATACCGGCATCCTAAAATTGCAAAGCTGTGCGAAATTTTGAGCAAAAATGTAAGGCCAGATATGAGGGTAATTGTGTTTGCAAATTATAGGGAAATGGTTAAGGAGATCGTCTCAGTCATCTCACATGTTGATGGTATAAAAGCCATAGAGTTTGTAGGACAGAAGGAACTAAGGCAAAAGGATCAGATTGAAAGGTTGAAGGCCTTTAAAGAAGGTGAGCAGAATGTGCTTGTTGCAACATCAATTGGTGAGGAAGGGCTTGATATCACAGATGCCAGCCTTGCTATATTCTATGATTCCGTGCCCTCGCCGCTTCGAACAATACAGAGAAGAGGGAGGGTAGGCAGGACACAACCAGGCAAAATCATATTCCTGATCACAAAGGGTACAAGGGACGAGGCATACTATTGGTCAGCAAAAAGGAAAGAACAGAAAATGAAAAATATACTTTATGGCATGAGGTCAAATTTAGGAAAGGGTTTCTAAGCTGCTAAAGATATGTAATTTAATTTCATATGCGATTAGCTGAAATAACAAAAATGGGATATAATTTATATACTCCCTAAGCGAAATCTTTATATACCCTTTGCACATAATTTAATTATCTACTCTAAAGGGGTAAAAATGACAAAGAAAAAGCCTGCCAAAAAGGTGAAGAAGACCAAAACAAAAAAGGCAAGGGTTACTAAAAAGGTTAAAAAAATCAAGGCTGCCAAGAAAGAGGAAGTCTTGCCTAAGAAAGAGGAAATACCAAAACCTGTCACACCTCCTGCTACACCAGAGCGAGAAGAAAAAAGTGAAAGATGCCCGATGTGTGGTTCTCCAAATGTGAGTTTTGACCCAATACGTAGTGAAACTGTTTGTATGAGATGTGGATATGTACTAAAGGAGTCTATGGTAGATATAACACAGGAATGGAGGGCATTTGATGAAGACCAGAGAACGAGAAGGGTTAGGACAGGTGCAGCACTTACACCAACCAAACATGATATGGGCATCACAACAGAAATTGGAAAAGGTAAAGGAGAACTTTTCAAGGTTGCTGCAAAGAAGCGTGCGCAGTATTATCGTCTTGTGAAGTGGCACAAAAGGCTTATAAAATCAAGGGATAGAAATATCTCATTTGCATTTTCAGAACTGCAAAGGCTTATCTCATATCTTCATCTCTCCCGTGCAATCCATGAAAGGGTTGCAAAGCTGTATCAAGAGGCTGTGAATAAAGGGCTTGTACGGGGACGCTCAACAGAGGCCATCATCTCAGCACTGCTCTATGTTGTATGCAGAGAAGAAGGGGCACCACGAACGCTTGATGAGATTGCCAAGGCATCTGGAACGAGCAAAAAAGAGATTGGTAAGACATATCGATACATATCAAGAAAGCTTGACATACGCATACTACCTGCAAAGGCACAGGACTATGTGCCGAGATTTGGCTCATTGTTAAATCTTTCAGAAAGGGTGCAGGTCAAGGCAATAGAGGTTCTCGACCAAGCAGCAAAGAAAGATGTCACATCTGGTAAAGGTCCAATAGGTGTTGCTGCTGCTGCGCTCTATATAGCAGCAGTTATGCTTGGTGAGAAAAAGACACAAAGAGAAGTTGCTGACATGATAGGTGTTACAGAAGTTACGATAAGAAACAGGTACAAAGAGATTGTTGATGCACTAGGCATAAGGGAAGAGATCGAAGAGAAGATAGGAGAAGAACTTTAAACTACCAAGGCAGCAAAAACGAGAAATGGTATTTCTAATGCAATAAATATCAAAACATTAGCAACGCCTATCCAACCTAACTTGTTGCCCAATTCTTTATCTGTGTTTTTGAAAATTAGATAAACTATAATTGTTCCTATAAGAGAGAACAAAATCGGTATTAAATAGTATGCTTTGGAAAAATTTCTATTCAGAGCATTGTAATGCAAATTAATGCCTAAATACAGCAAAAATATACTGACAAGTAAAATTACTATTCCGAGAACAGCCATCAAACTTGATACAATGCCCATTAACAGAGTGCCTAATGATATTGTAAATAACCATGTCCCCAACCCAATTATAAGATAAGGCAATATCATTGATAATATTTATTTTTTGTTTTTTTAAAAGCCCCGGGAGGGATTCTCTCTGGAAACCCTCAAGGTTTCCAGCCATCCGGGAGCTGTTCCGCTTCGCTCCACAACGCTTCCACTCTGGAAGCGTGCCTGCGAGCGCTTTCTTCTTGAAAGAAAGGGCTCATTTGAACCCTCAACCTACTGGTCTCGTGAAGTCATTGGCTTAGCCATCCTAAGACCGGTACAAGCCAGTTGCTCTGCCATTGAGCTACCGGGGCAGTATAAGTATTATTTGAATTTAAAATAAAATATTAGATGAGGATTTACAAAGAGGCATTATTCTACAAAAGGCTTGATGGGAAAAAGGTTAAATGCCAGCTCTGCCCTCGCCAATGCGAAATTCCAAATGCACATTGGGGTTTTTGTAGGACAAGAAAGAACATATCAGGGAAGCTTTTTTCTGCTGTCTATGGCCTTGCGTGTGCAATAAACATAGACCCAATAGAGAAAAAACCACTTTACCACTTTGCACCAGGAAGCAAATCTCTTTCCTTCTCAACAACCGGCTGCAATCTCAGATGCAGATTTTGCCAAAACTGGGAAATCTCACAATCAGAGCCTTTTGGCAATGAGGTCAGCCCTGAAGAGATAGTGCATATGGCTACTGAAAAGGGCATACCTGGCATTGCATATACATATACAGAGCCGACTGTTTTCTATGAATATGCACTTGATACAATGAAG
>JAVZYR010000030.1:0-5372 GCA_038999435.1 Candidatus Aenigmatarchaeota archaeon
CATAACAGTTGATGCAAGCCATGGAAAGGTTTATTCAGGTGAGATTGAGATTGCAGCAGAAAAGGTAGAGATCCCAAGCGAATTACCAGAGACAGCAACATCAATAAAGGTAAATTTAGCTTTCTCAGAGGCAGCTGAAAAGACATGTAAAGTTGCAGATGGTGTAGGTCTGCTTCGGGCAGAGCATATGCTTACTGAAGCAGGAAAGCATCCAGTGTATTTTGCAAAGACAGATCCAGATGGTTTGGTAAAAACTATCTATGAAAATGTAGGAAAGATTGCACGGGCATTCTATCCAAAACCTGTATGGTATCGCACGCTTGATGCAAGAACAGATGAGTTCAAAGAAATGGAAGGAGGGCAGGAAGAACCAGAAGAGCCTAATCCTATGCTGGGTTGGCATGGCATAAGAAGGAGCATTGATGAGCCTGTTGTATTTCGTTGCGAGATTGAGGCAATAAGGCGATTGCACAGCGAAGGCCTAACAAACATATGTATAATGCTACCATTTATTTGCAAGGTTGATGAACTAAGGCAGGCAAAGAAGCTTATTAAAGAGCTTGGAGGAGAAAATATAAAAATAGGTATTATGGTTGAAACCCCGGCAGCTGCAATACAGATTGAGGATTTCTGTAAAGAAGGAATAGCCTTTGCTTCTATTGGCTCTAATGATCTAACCCAGCTCATGCTTGGTGTTGATAGAGGTAATGCAAAAATATCTAAACTTTATTCTGAGCTAGACCCTGCAATACTTAATATGATAAAGCATGTTATAGAGATTTGTAAAAAATATAAAGTGGAGAGCTCGATATGCGGTGAGGCTGGCTCTGATCCAAAGATGGCCGAAGAGCTTGTTAAGATGGGCATTGATTCCATATCAGTTGAGATAGATGCACTGGCAACAATAAAGACGTTGGTTGCCAGAATTGAAAAACAACTTTTACTTGAAAAAGTGAGGGAAAAGGTATGGTCAAGGGCATAGATATTCTATCCGGGCTTGGAAAGTTTATAGGCGGATTACTATTCATCATTGGGCTTGCCGCATTCCTATGCCTTCACACACTTGTATGGTTTACAAGCTATGAAAATCTTGCGCAAATTACAGGAGAGATTATAAAACCAAACATAAGTGAAGAGAATCTCGTTCAAATGCATGCATACATTTCTAATGCTTGTAATCAAAGTCAAAACGTGACTATACCGATAGATGAGATGGGCATGAATCTAACGCTTTCATGTGCAGAAATACCACAGGCCAAGGAAGACATCCCACAACTTCTCGTTGCAAAGGTTTTTGAAAAATTATATTATAAACAATACGGGTGCGAGTTTTTAGATTGTGTTAAAAATCTTAAGGGCCAGGAACAAATGCTATTCCTTGTTTCATCAAAGGCAAATGCATTCTATGCGCAGTTGGAGATATATTCAATCATCATTTCAATCTTAGGCTTTCTGCTCGTGTGTATATCTTCAAGGCGGATAAAGATAATAACAAGAACTATTGGTAGCTCTTTGTTAATCGTATCCATAGGTGCAATAGCCATAAGATATATAATCCGCTATCTTCCATTACCAGAAGAGGCGCTACAGATAGCAAGTGGGATTTCAGTAAAAATCTATGGTGTGCTTGAGCCGTATATATGGGCATTTTTGGCAGTAGGTATAATACTTTTGCTCATCAGCATTTTTGTAAAAACAAAGAAGGAAAAAGAAGAGGAAGAGTGGCAAGCAGAGGAAGAGGAAGCAGAAATAATCGAAGAGGCTGAAGAAGAGGCAAAGGCTATTAAAAAGAAAGGTAAGAAAAAGGTAAAAGAAAGCGAAGAATAGTGCTGAAAGCTTTAAATGTTTATCATTTAATAGTAGTTTATGGTTTGTAGAAATTTGTTACTTGGGCTGGTATTTTTGCTTAGCTTTGCATCTATTTTACATCCTGTTTTTGCACAACTCGATGTATATGGTGTAAGGGTGTATGGAAATCAGATAACAGGTAATATAAAAAATCTCGGAGATAACTCGATACTTTTCAATTGGTCATTGTTCATAAATGGAAACAGCATAAAGGAGGATGAGCTTATCCTCAACCCAAATGAAACAAAAAGGATTGAAATGATATATTACTTCAGCCCAGGTGAATACAATGTCACATTATCTGCTGCAGAAGATTCTGAAAGCATCCGATATGTACTTTTACGAGAACTTTCATGTCAGGACCCGTATGGCTTTGAGGGAGATGAGCAATGTAGATCTGATGGCCTTTATAGATGTAGCAGCGGTTCATGGCAAAAAATCCCTCTCAGCAATGAAGATTTCTGCGGGCTTTGTGGTTGTCCAGAATCTAATCAAACAAATGTATCTGGAGCAACAGGCTGTATGATCGCCATATCTTCAATAAACTGGTTGACAACAGTCAAGGAAGGTTTACCAGCTGAGATAGATATAAAAGTTCTGAACCTTGGCCAGCAAACTGGTATAAACATGTCAATGTATGTTGATGGTATGTTTAATCAAAGTGCCTATGCCATGTTAAATGATGAAATAAACCATAAATTTTCTGTAGCACTGCAACCAGGCCAACATAGCATTAAAATAGTTGTACGAGCTGATTGCGGAAGCAACGATTCTTTTTCATTTAATTTAACAGTTCAGCAAGCCACAACATGGGTTCAAAATGTTGAACAACCACAACCTGAACAGACACAAAGGTTCACAAATGCTAGTATAAGTCCAACCTCACTTGATGCATCCTTGATGCATGCAAAGCCAATCCTGCTTACTTTAACAACATCAAAACCACAATATTTCACATTGTCTGTGCAGGCAAACAAGTCAAACATCTCTGTCTCATATCCTGAAAAAGTATGGGTTGATGATGAGAAAAAGGTCTATATGTATGTGGTGCCAGAAGAAAAGGGGACATATGAGCTAAACATAAAGGTTGCTGCAGAGGAGAAAAAAGAATTTAATTTCAAAGTTATAGTTTACGCAGGTGAGATACCTGCTCAAAATATGAGCCTGATTGAAAAGGTCATCCTTCGCATAAAAGAGATAAATACATTTCTACAATCAAAAACAGAGCTTAGCATGATATTAATTGCTCTACTTTTTGTCGGTGTAATAATAACAGGGGCAGGGATATTGAGGGAAGAAAAGATATGGTCATAAAAATCTAATGATTAGCAATTACCATACTTATCACGTTTCCAATAAGATATGATGCAATAATCACAAATAGTGTCAAGAGGATGTGCTCAGAAATGACCTTTATAGGGCTTGTTTTTCTTAGTTTAGCAATATAAAGATTGAGAAATATTATAAGCAAAAAACCCCATGCAATCGAGACAATGACAGCTGGATAAAGAGGTAAAAGTATAATTGGGATTGTAAAGGTCATGCTAAAGCCGCATACAGAAAGAAATGTAAATATTGTTGTAAGCCATATTTCTTTTTCTGTATATCTTGCCCTTCCTTTATCCATCTGTGCCTCTTCGGCTGTATGCATGCTAACCGAGTCAGACAAGCCATCTGCCACTGCTGTTATTATAACTGCAGATATCATAGCCAATTTTGACGATGTTGCAGACCACATGCCAATGATTAGACCAAGTGATGTAATGACTGCTGTAGTTAGGCCAAAAGAAAGCCCTGACATCCATTGATGAAAATATCTTTCTGCAAATTTTTTCATTCTTTAAATTTCTCCTACCCTCTTTAAAGGTCTTGTGATTGTTTTGTAATCTATTCCTTCTTTCATAGCAGCAACAAGACCTGCTGCTTCAAGATAGTTTTTTACATAGATGGCATTTCTAAGCCCAAGCCTTTCTGCAGTGACATTTAAAACAGTTTTATTTTCCTCGACTGCAATGATTTTTATCCCTCTTTTCTCACCTACAAGTGCAGGGATGCCACCTAATGCATCAGCAGGGACGAGTATTGCTGAAATATCATCTATTGTTATATCATCCTCCTTTGCACTTTCTGGCCTTATGGGTTGTGGTGCTTTATGTAAGCCCTGCAATGCACAGCCAAGATATGCAGGTGATATTGCCTCTGCACCTGCCCTTGGATCAACAATCTTTGGTGCCATCTCAAGCTTCATCTCTTCCTTTGTCAGAAGTGGGGCATGCGCACATGGAACATTAAAAGTCTTAGAGATTGTGTGCGAGATTATCGCCTCTGCACCGCCGTAAGGGTTCGGGCCCTTGCCTTTAAGATAGGCATAAAGATCCTTCTTTTTTATCTGTATAACAGTAGAAACAGCAATCGCATTTGCACCCTTTTTGATAAGCTTTCTTGCTGCATCCAAAAATGTCTCTGGTCTTTCAATTTCACCTGCAAATGCACCTGATTTTGTTTTCACAGCCTTTACGCCAACAGGCCTCTCTGTCATTACATATCCTATGATGTCGATACCTTTTACAGCCTTTATCGCATCCATTGTGTTTATTGCGATGTCTATGCTTTCCTTATCTTTATAACCGCTATCCAGAACAACACCTATCTTATTTCCGATTACCTCCCTCAATGCTATCTCACCGAGGAAAAACCTGTTCAGCATATACCCTTCAACATAAAGCACATTTTGTCTTGCAAGATATAGCTCAACCCCATTTATTACATTGGGATGCGCAATGACCTTATCTGCTATGGATGCAAGAAGATTTGTAGCAGGTGTGGCATCACCAACAAAACCACCTATCCTTGCACCAATACCTGTTGGGATTATCTGTGCAACCACAAACATGTCTAAATCTTACCAACCTCCATTATACTTGCCTCAATAATCAGCCTTTTCCCTTTCACACCCACAACTGCCCATCTTATGACCTCTTGATTTGATTTGAGTGTTTTTCTGAAAAATTCCATCGCCCTGTCAAGGATTTGCTCGCCCTCGCATTTTGGAATTTCAAAGGTTTGGCTGTAGATCATAATTATAACTTGTTCAGATTTTTAATAAAGCTAAAAATGGAGTTTTAATCTTAACAATTTGATTTCCTCTGTTAAGATATTCGAAAGCTTTTTAAACCTTTCGGTAATAGGTTTAAAAATTTAACTACTATCTAATGAAAATGAGAAATGTGACGTTGTCTGTACTTTCAGGTATGTTTTTCTTAGCCATGTTTTTAGCCCCAGTTTTTGCATCGCCTGTTGACATGAAGCTTATCGACCCTGTGAGCGGAAACCATTATTCACTCGTAAACCCGCTCATAACATGTCCAAGACCAATAACATATCCTCAAGATATAAGGATTTTCATCACAAACCTTGGCGCTCAGGCCGATACATATATTCTAAGCCTAAAGGTACCAGATGGTTGGGAAGGACAAATTGAAAGCAATATTATGCTTGCAGCAGGGCAAGAAAAAGAGCTAAAC